>JAUNWT010000019.1 GCA_030540195.1 Bacillota bacterium
TATCTTTACGTTTCTTTTCATCTTCAGCTTTATTAGCTTCAGCTTCTTTTACCATACGATCGATTTCTTCATCAGATAATCCTGTAGAGTTTTGAATAACGATTGATTGTTCTTTTTGAGTTTTTAAATCTTTAGCTTTAACATTTACGATACCGTTAACGTCAATTGAGAAAGTTACTTCGATTTGAGGTACTCCTCTTGGAGCTGGTTCAATACCATCTAATTTGAATAAACCTAATTGTTTATTATCTCTAGCCATTGATCTTTCACCTTGTAATACGTTGATATCAACAGCTGGTTGGTTATCAGCAGCAGTAGAGAATACTTGTGATTTAGTAGTTGGAATTGTTGTATTTCTTTCGATTAATACTGTCATAACTCCACCCATTGTTTCGATACCTAATGAAAGTGGTGTAACATCTAATAATAAGACATCTTTAACATCACCAGCGATAACTCCACCTTGGATAGCAGCACCCATAGATACAACTTCATCTGGGTTTACTGATTTGTTAGGTTCTTTTCCAAGTAAACGTTTTACAGATTCTTGTACAGCAGGAATACGAGTAGATCCACCAACTAATAATACTTGATCGATTTCACTTGGTTGCATTCCAGCATCACTTAATGCTTGTCTAACTGGTCCTTCAGTTGCTACAACTAAATCTCTTGTAATTTCATCAAATTTAGCTCTTGTTAATGATAATTCTAAGTGTAATGGCCCAGCAGCACCAGCTGAGATGAATGGTAATGAAATTTGAGTTTGCATTACACCAGATAAGTCTTTTTTAGCTTTTTCTGCAGCTTCTTTAATACGTTGCATTGCCATTTTATCATTAGATAAATCGATACCATTTTCTTTTTTGAATTCTTCTACGATGTAGTCCATGATTTTCTTATCGAAATCATCCCCACCTAATTTGTTGTTACCAGCTGTAGCTAATACTTCAAATGTACCATCAGCTAAGTCTAAGATAGATACGTCGAAAGTACCACCACCTAAATCATAAACTAATACTTTTTGTTCTTGATCTAATTTATCAAGACCGAATGCTAATGCTGCAGCAGTTGGTTCGTTGATGATACGTTCAACATCTAAACCAGCGATTTTACCAGCATCTTTTGTAGCTTGTCTTTGTGCATCATTGAAATATGCAGGAACAGTAATAACTGCTTTTGTTACTGTTTCACCTAAATAAGCTTCAGCAGTTGCTTTTAAATTTTGTAAGATCATTGCTGAAATTTCTTGTGGTGTATAAGATTTACCATTTACGTTTTCTTTATGATCAGTACCCATATAACGTTTAACTGACATTACTGTATCAGGGTTTGTTACTGCTTGTCTTTTTGCAGCTTCCCCAACAATAATTTCACCATTTTTGAAAGATACAACTGAAGGAGTTGTACGATTTCCTTCTGGGTTTGCAATTACTTTTACTTCATTGTTTTCTAACACACTTACACATGAGTTTGTAGTTCCTAAGTCAATACCAATAATTTTTGCCATAATATAAATCCTCCTATTTTTATTCACTTACTTTTACTAAAGATGCACGAATAACGCGATCTTTTAACATATAACCTTTTTGTAATTCTTCAACAACCATACCAGGTTTAAAGTTTTCATCACTTACAGTCATTACTGCTTGATGGAAGTTAGGATCAAATTCTTTACCTTCAGCTTCAATCACTTTAACTCCTTGGTTTTCTAATAATGTCATGATTTGTTTATAAATCATTTCATACCCTTTTAAGAAGTTTGCTACTTCTTCACTTGGATTTTCAATTGCTAATGATCGTTCAAAGTTATCAACGATTGGTAACATTTGTTCAATGAACCCTTGCATCATGAACTTTAAGTTATTTGCATGTTCATTTTGCATACGTCTTTTAATGTTTTCCATATCCGCAAACACTTTATAATAATCATTTTTCCATTTATCAACTTCATCTTGAAGAATCTTAATTTGATCTTCTTGATCTTCTTTTTCTTCAACAACTTCAGCCTCAGCTTCTTTGTTTTCTTCAACTTCTTCAGTTACTTCTTCTTCAACTTTAGTTTCCTCAGCCAATTTGTTCACCTCTATTTCTCATCTTGTTTATCCTCTAAACAAGCCTTTTCAATATTTTCAGATATATACTCTACTAATGCCACAACTTTTTCGTAAGGCATTCTTGTTGGACCAATTACCGAAATAGAACCTTTTGATGTTTCCCCCGTTTTAAAAGAAGCAGAGATTACTGAAACATCATTCATCGTTCCTAGAGGTGTTTCATTACCAATATTGATTTGAATACCATCCTCACTCGATAACGGTAGAGTTTTCCATACTTTTGAATTTTCAAAAGCACTTACAAGCCTTCTTAATTTATCAACATCATTAAATTCTGGTTGATATAAGATATTTTCTTTGCCAGAAAAATAAACACTATTTGAAGCGAATTTAACAAACGCTTCTAAAAATGCATTAAACAATTCTTCATGTTGTTTCACTTGTGTTGTAAGAATTGGTCGAACATCTCGTTCTAAACGAAATGCCACTTCGCTAATAGGTGTTCCTATAAGTAATTCATTCATCACGTTAACACAACTTAATAAATCTTCCATTTCAACATCACTTGAGAATTGGAAAACTTTATTTTCAACATGTCCTTGCCTTGTAATGATTATTGCTGTTACACGTCCATCATCCAAAGGAACAACAGATATGCGTTGCAATGTATCATCCGATGCATTTCCTAATGCGACACTTGTAAGATGAGTTAATTCACTCAACATGTTACAACTTTCATGCACCATCTCATTTAAATTTCGACGATGCTTATTAATAATTGTAGCAACTTGATTTTTTGTTCCTTCATCCAAATCAACTTTTCCTAAATTATGAACATAGAAACGATAACCTTCTTTAGAAGGTACTCTTCCAGAAGAAATATGTGTTTTTTCTAGATAACCGTAATTTTCTAGAAAGTTCATTTCATTACGAATTGTTGCACTTGAATAAGGAAGTTGATATTTCATCATCAATGCCTTAGATCCAACCGGTTCAGCATTTTCGATAAATTCTTCAACGATACATTTGAATATCAGCATTTGTCTTGCTGTTAACATCAAGTCCACCACCTTTAGCACTCCTATTTCTCTTGTGCTAAATACATTATACATTTTATTTTAGCACTGTCAACAACTTGGTGCTAAAAAATTAAAAAAATAGCACTATGTACTATTTCATAAAATCAATAAGTATATCATTTAAAACATAAAGGCCTTCTTTAGTTGCTTTTAAAAAGTTACCTTCTATTACAAGACGTCCTTCTTTTTTATTTTTTTCAATAGCTTCTTGATAAATCTCTAATGCATCTTCTTGATATCTTTTTTTAAATGCTTCTAGATTTAATCCTTCTACTAATCTTAATGACATCATCACTTGATCAAACATCATCTCTTCTTTATTTTGTTCAATCGTTGTAGTTTTAAAATCACCATTTAAATATTTAGTCAATGAACGACTATGTTCAATAATTTGATGATCATTTTTGCCACACGAACCAAGGCCAATACCATAATAGTTTTCAAAGTGCCAATAAACTAAATTATGTTTTGATTCATATCCTTTTTTTGCATAATTTGAAATTTCATATTTATCAAAACCTAGTTCTTGTAATTTTTCATCAATTAAAAGATTCAATTGATATTCTTGTTCTTCATCTAAAGGTTGATAGTTTTGATACTTTAAGATCGTTCCCTCTTCTAAAATCAAAGAATAATAAGAAACATGTTGGATATTTAATTCTTTTAAAACATCAATATCTTTTTCAATATCTTCTTTTGTTTGTTTTGGTAAACCATACATTAAATCAATTGAAATATTATCAAAACCAATTTGTTTAGCATAACGAATAAGATTTTTAACTTGTGTTGTGTTATGATGACGATCAATTTCTTTTAACAAGTTATCTTGAAAAGTTTGAACACCAATACTTAATCGATTGACGCCACCTTTTTTTAGAATCTTTAACTTATAGTAATCCATAGATTCTGGATTCATTTCTATACAATATTCTTGTACCTTTAAACTATAAGGTTTTAACATTCCCATTAGTTTTTCTAATTGTTCATCATTTAAAGCACTTGGTGTTCCCCCACCGATATAAATTGTTTTTAAATCATGATTTTCAATTTGCGATAATTCTTCTTGTAATCTTTGCAAATAAAGATCACTTTGTTTTTGATCATAATAAACCTTACAAAAATCACAATAACGACAAATCGATTCACAAAAAGGAATATGCACGTATAAACTATTCGTCACCATCTTTTAAACCAAATTCCTTTGCTAGTCCACCAAGCGATGTTTCTTTATAGGCACTGTTTAAATCTT
Organism: Bacillota bacterium; assembly: GCA_030540195.1. GTDB lineage: Bacteria > Bacillota_I > Bacilli_A > Erysipelotrichales > Coprobacillaceae > Faecalibacillus. Next base: position 4,383 of record JAUNWT010000019.1, read on the forward strand.
TACCTGTTTCTTTCATAACATTGACAATCGAATCAAAGGAAACCTTATTTTTTCTTAAATAGCCAAGTTGTTTGGCATAACTTGCTGCATCAATAGCACGTAATGCCCCAAAACCATTTCTTTCAATACACGGAATTTGTACATATCCTCCTACTGGATCACATGTAAGTCCTAAATTATGTTCTAATCCCATTTCTGCAGCATATTCAATCAAAGAATTATTGAGTTCTAAAACCCAACCATAAGCTGCTGCTGCCATCGCACAAGCACTTCCCACTTCCGCTTGACATCCGCCGTCCGCTCCAGAAATCGTCGCATTATGTTTAATAATATTGCCAAATAATCCCGCAACCGCTAAAGCTTTAATTAATTCTTTACGAGGAATTTCTAGTTGTTTATAACAATAAAATAAGACTGCTGGTAAAATACCACTCGCCCCACATGTAGGTGCTGTCACAATTTTATTACCACAGGCATTTTCTTCCGAAACAGCATAAGCATAACTTGAAATCAATAATCTTTCTCGTTCGCTTTCACGACGTGTATTGATGGCTTGTTGGTACATACTTTTAGCAACTCTTTTAAGTTGTAATCTTCCTGGAATGATTCCTTCATGATGCAACCCATTTTGAACACAAGTAAACATACTATCTAAAACCTCAAATAAATAGGCTTTAAAATGTTCATCTTCATAATTTAAAACATAGTCATAAAAAGAAATTCCATTATCTTCAATATATTGAATAATTTCTTTTAGATTCTTATGCGGATAAACTTGTTTAGTTTGTTGGAGTTGACATCCTTCAAATTCAACCGTTCCTCCACCGATAGAATAAGCTGTTATTGTATCTAAAAGTTGTTTCTCTTGATAGACATAAAATTTCATACCATTAGGATGATAAGGAAGACTATCACTTTTAAAATGAACAAGTGTTTCTTCTCCTAAAGTTTGTTTAATAATATAATCTGTTAAATGTCCTTTTCCTGTTAAAGCAAGCGAACCATAAAGATCCACTTCATAACGTGTTGCTTGAGGATAGTTTTCTTTGATTTTTGAAGCTGCTCTTTGTGGCCCCATTGTATGCGAGGATGAAGGTCCAAAACCAATTTTAAATAATTCTCTTAACGATTCCATAATATCTCCTAAATTCTTAACATAAATAATTCTAATCCGAGTTTCTTATCTATTTTACCTGTTTTAATTTTAATATCTAATTTTGAAAGCTGATTTAAACACGATAATAGTTCATCAAGTTCAAAAAACTTTCCTTCTTTTCGAACATATTTTAATCTAAAAGGATTAACTCCTAGCATCTTTGCAATCTCTTGATCTGTATAACCCTTTCGATCCAATAATTTCACTTGATAAATCAAACGCATTGAATTCGCAATTAAAACAATCAGCTTGACCGGTTCTTCATTTAATGTCATTAAATCTTTATAGATTGACATCATCTTTTGTTTATCTTTACTTAAAATAGCTGTTGTTAAATCAAAAACATTTTCATCAAGTGGTCGACTCACTAATTCTTCAACACTTTTTAAATCTATATGCTTTGTATATAAACAAAGTTTTTCAACTTCACTTGAAATATCAATTAAATTCGTCCCTTTACGACTCAACAATAATTCCAAAGCATCATCATCAATTGTACAATTTCTCTTTTTAATGGCCTGTCTTGTTGTATCAGAAACTTTATAATAATTTAAAGGATTAATTTCAAAAAACTGAGCTTCTTTACGCAAATATTTAACCACTTTCTTTCTTTCATCAAAGTTTTTTTCAGGATGAAAAATAACTAAGTGGTTTGTTTCATTTAAATAAGGAACACATTGCATTAAATAGTCAGCATCCTTATTATCTTTCTTTAATTTTTTAGTTGTTAAAAAATCACAACGATTTAAAACAACCATTTTTTGTTCACTTAAAAAAGAAGGTGTCATTACATCCTCTAAGACAACTTTCATTCCTTCTTTTGAGACATCATAACTATTATAATTCATCAGTTCTTGACTACACCGATAATCTTTTTTTAATTTTTGTAGACGTTGATCCATCAACAATCTTTCCGTTCCATAAAGTACAAATAACATAGTATCACCATTAGCTATTATAAACTAAAATATGCATGAAGTCATGGATTATTATGAATGAATACGTAATTCTTATTTCCATAATAAACGATTTTAACCATTCCCATTTCATCGCTTCGATAAATCTTGATTCCATAACTTTTCAATCGTTTTAAAGTCACATACGAAGGATGTCGATAAAAATTATTCTTTCCTACAGAAATCAAAGCAATTTTAGGATCCATCATTTTAAACAAATCATCACTTGAAGAAGTTTTACTACCATGATGTCCAACTTTTAAAACATCAACATCTAATTTTTGATACGTTTGATATAAGTCTTTTTCTACTTCTCGAGAAATATCACCTGTAAATAAATAATTTAAATGATTAATGGTGACATAAATAATAGAAGACCGATCATTTTCATTTACATATCTTTTATCTAGTGCAAGGTTTTTAAAATTTAAATCACCTATTCTTTTTTCTTTAAAACTTTCAATGACTTCTTTTACTTTAAAATGTGTTTTTAAAGATTCTAAAGCACCACAATGATCAAAATCTTGATGTGAAATAAAAACAGCATCTAAAGAAAAAACACCCTGACTTTCTAAATAAGGAATAATTCTTTTGGTAGCAACATCCGTATTTTTAAGACCACCCGTGTCAATCAAGACATTTCCTTTGCAAAAAGGTTGTTGAATAAAAAAACAATCCCCTTGACCCACATCAATCATCACCACTTGTCCTTTTATGTTATAAAAAGGATAAAAGTAAAAAGCCAGCAATACTCCTAATAACAAAGAAATTTCTTGATGTATTTTTCTTTGCATATTTATTTTATAAATCCCTTTTAAATAAATATAATAATAAACACCTATAAAAAAGAAAGTTGGTTGACTAAAATGAAACGAAAAAGAAAAATCCGTTAAAAAATCAACCATCTTTAAAAGCATTTCATATTCAAAAGAAAGTATATATAAAATAGGTTTCCCTACTATTAAATAATAAAGCATCGTTTGATAAATCACTTCAACGATAGGCATTAATAAAGGCGCTGTCAAAAAAGAAAAAACAGGAAGTGCATGTTGAATAGAAATAACAATGGGTACAGAGCCTAAAAAAAGATAATATTTCCCTCTTCCTTGTTTTTGTAATAATAAAATAAAAAAATAAATTGTATAAGAAAAAATAAACGAAAGATTATAAATTAAATACGGATTATAAAAAAGTATTCCAACCGTTAATAAAGAAAAAAGATCCAATGGATTAAATATTCTTTTAAACAAAGGTACGAAAAGCATCATTAAATACGCTCTTAAAAAGGAAATATTATAAGGGATAATACTTAAATACAGACCAATAATAATTAACGTAACAATCTTTTGTATTCTTTTAGAAAAGAAAAACTTTGTCAATTGATTGAGCCACTTTTGTAAAATCATTAAATGCATTCCCGATAAAGCAAAAAGATGAACAAGCGAAAGCTTAGTAAGTTTTTCATAATAATCTTTCATTTGTTCATCCTTTACTCCTAAAATAAAAAGTGAAAGCAGCGAACTGACTTTCATTTTTGTTTTTACTTTCTTTTCAAGATAATGATAAGGATGAGTTACATGTTTTAATGATGTTACTTGTTCTAATTTTAAAGTATCAAAAATATTTAAGCTATAAAGATAATTTTGATAATTAAAGGCATAATCATTGCCACTTTCATTGATTGTATACGGTTTTCCAATGAGTGAAATTTCATCATACATCTTTATCTCTTTAAACTTTCCATAAACCTTGACCTTATGATACCCTGTTTTTACTATAATACTCTTTTCATCAAGACCTACGACCTTTCCACTTATTTCTGTTTTATTTAAAGGTTGCGGAAGTGACAAGCATAAAAAAGAAATAATCGTTATTAAAATAACACTCAATACAAAACCTTTAGAAAAACGTTTAAATAAAAAGCAAAAGTATATTCCTAAAAAAATCATAAAAACACGATGAATCATTTGAGTAAGAACTACTAAAAACAAAGGAAAACAAATATAAAACATCCTCCCTTTTAAAGACATAAAAATGCCCTCACTTTTAAATACATTTTCTCCCCTATTCCACTAACATTTGTAATATCTTCAATCGTTTTAAAAGGTGTTTCTTGACGATAATCGATTATTTTTTGTGCTGTTTTTTCTCCTATGCCTTTAAGTGTCATTAATTCTTCTAAACTTGCCTGATTTAAAGAAATTAAATAATCACCATAAGGTAAATAAAGAATTGATTCACTTGCAAGTTGTGTAGTTTCTTCAAAATGATAGTTATTTTCCACTTGTAATTTATTTAAAACATCTTTGATTTGTGGTTTATAAGAAAAGGAGAGTTTTTTCGTATACTCTCCTTCTACATAAATCGTTATTTGTTGTTTAGTTTCTATATTTTCTACAACGTCACTTGGCTTAACATAACTATAAATTATTGAAATAAAAAATAGGACAATAAGTCCTATCTTTTCAAAGTTATTCATCTTGACTAATATGAAGATGACGATAAGCTTCTGCTGTTGCTATACGTCCTCTTGGTGTTCTTTTAATTAAGCCAATTTGTAGTAAATAAGGTTCATTTACATCTTCTAAAGTTTGCGGTTCTTCGCCAATAGAAGCCGCAATAGCTTCTAAACCAACCGGTCCGCCTTTAAAACGATGAATGATTCCTAATAAATATTTATGATCAACATCATCTAATCCTAAATTATCAACCTTTAAACGTTCAAGTGCTTCTGTTGTACGTGCTTTAGTAATTGTGGCATCACCATAGAACTGTGAAAAGTCTCTTACCCTTCTAAATAAACGATTGGCAATACGTGGGGTTCCACGACTTCTTCTGGCAAGTTCTCTTTTTGCATCTTCATCCATTTCAATGTTATAAACACGACTTGTACGATCAATAATTTGTGTCAATTCATCTTCACTATAATATTCTAATTGAGAAACAATTCCAAAACGATCACGCAACGGTGCCGAGAGATCTCCTGCTCTTGTTGTTGCCCCTACAAGCGTAAAAGGTGGCAAATCGATTCTTACTGAGCGTGTTGACGCTTCTTTTCCAATAACAACATCCACACAAAAATCCTCCATTGCTGGATAAAGAATTTCTTCAACAACTTTATTTAATCGATGAATTTCATCAATAAATAAAACATCTCCTGGTTCAAGAGCTGTTAAAATGGCAACAAGATCTCCTGTTTTTTCAATACTTGGTCCAGTTGTAATTTTAATATTCGTTCCCATTTCATGAGCAATGATCATGGACATTGTCGTTTTTCCTAGACCAGGTGGCCCATAGAGTAAAACATGATCAAGGGATTCATCACGTAATTTAGCCGCTCCAACAAAAACCTTTAAATTTTCTTTGAGATTGGTTTGTCCAATGTATTCATCAAAATCCCCTGGACGAAGAGAACTTTCTTCATCTTCAACGATTTCAGGATTTAAAACATCATTCATTCTATCCCTCCTATTTTACAATTAAACTTAAAGCTTTTTTTACATATCCATTTGTATCAAGGGATTCATCCCCTAATTTTTTAACAACTTTATCTACTTCACTTTGTTTATATCCTAAAGCAAGTAATACTTCCATTGCTTCTTCAAGTTCTTGATTAACAACAACTTGTTTTGAGGCTGTTACTTTTCCTTGTAAATCAAGAATAATTTGACCTGCAGCTTTAGGTCCAATTCCCGGTATTTTCTTTAAATATGCAATATTTCCGCTTTCAATAGCTTCACAAATACCATCAACATCGCCACTTGCAAGCATTGTACAAGCACTTTTACAACCAATTCCTTTAACTGAAATAAGTTTTAAGAAAAGTTCTTTTTCTTCTTTAGTATTAAATCCATATAATAAGATACCATCTTCTTTCACTTGTTGGTAAACATAAACAATCATTTCCTTTCCTTTAGAAAAAGCATACGGATTACTTACATAAACTAAATAACCAATCCCATTGTTTTCTAAAACAATATGATCACTTTGAATATCAACAATCATTCCTTTTATATAACTATACATATAATTCTCCTATATCTATTATAATCTAAAAAGCGTTTCATTTTGTCTCAAATTTGTGTCAAATTTATCTCAATTATAGCATAGTCCTTCCTATCTTGAAATAAAAAAATCCGGTTGCAAAAGCAACACAGATTTTTAATCATAGAATTCAAATTCAAAATCAAGAATTGAAACCGTATCTCCATCTTGACATCCTGCGTTTCTAAGAGCTTCATCAATACCCATATTACGCATTTTAATAGATAAACGTTTAATTGAATCATCGCTCACTAGAGAAGTCATTGATACAATACGTTCAATTTTCTTACCAGTAATTGTCCATTGACCATTTCCTAAATTATGAACAACAAATGGTGCTTCTTCTTCCTCGAAGTTATAGACAACTGTATTTTCTTCAATTTCTTCCATATCAAATTTAGGTGCTGTTTCTAAGGCATCCGCTACGGCATATAAAACTTGATCAACACCTTCATGAATGATTGCAGAAATAGGGAATACTTTCACATCTTCTCCTACTTTTTCTCTAAAGGCTTTTAGATTTTCTTCCGCATTTTCTTCATCCATTTTATTAGCAACAACAATTTGTGGTCTTTCTAATAAACGATATTGATATTGTCCAAGTTCTTCATTAATTGTACAATAATCTTCATAAGGATCACGACCTTCAATACCACCCATATCAATAATATGAACAATAACACGGCATCTTTCAATATGTCTTAAGAATTGATGACCTAATCCTTTCCCTTGACTTGCCCCTTCAATTAAACCAGGTAAATCAGCCATAACAAAGTTACGACCATCTTTAGCTTGTACAACACCTAAGTTTGGAACAATTGTTGTAAAATGATAATCAGCGATTTCAGGTCTTGCACGAGAAACAACAGATAAGAATGTTGATTTACCAACTGATGGGAAACCAACAAGTCCAACATCTGCAAGAAGTTTCAATTCACAACAAACATCAAATTTTTCTCCCGGTTCCCCTCTTTCGCAAATTTGTGGAGCTGGATTTCGTGAAGTCGCAAAACGGGCATTTCCACGTCCACCACGCCCACCTTTAGCAAGAACAACACGTTGATTGTTTTCTGTTAAGTCAGCCATGATTTTTCCAGTTTCTTCATTTGTAATAACGGTTCCTACAGGAACTTTGATTACTAAATTTCCTGCATCCGCTCCGTGCATTTTTTTAGCCATCCCATTACCACCAGGGCGTGCTTTATAAACACGTTTATATTTTAAATCTAATAAAGTTGATAAAGATGTTGTTGCTTCAAAAATGATGCTCCCACCTTTTCCACCGTCTCCACCAGCAGGTCCACCTTTTGGAACATGGGCTTCACGTCTAAAAGCAACGGTTCCATCGCCACCTTTACCAGCTTCAATATATATTTTTGCTTTATCAATAAATTGCATACTTCCACCTCTCTTTCAAAAAAAAATCCCTTTTCAGGGATTTCATTCATTATGCAGCTGGGTAAACTGATACTTTTTTTCTATCTTTTCCCATTCTTTCGAATTTAACAATTCCATCACACATAGCAAATAAAGTGTCATCTCCACCTTTTCCTACGTTAGTACCTGGATGGATTTTAGTACCTCTTTGTCTATAAATAATAGAACCTGCACTAGCGAATTGTCCGTCTGATAATTTAGCTCCTAATCTTTTAGCTTTTGAGTCACGACCGTTTTTAGTAGATCCTACCCCTTTTTTAGAAGCGAATAATTGTAAATCTAATTTAAACATCATAGTGTTATTCCTCCTCATAGGTTATCTTGATATATTGATGATAGTCTTCTACAAAAGATTCTAAACTAATGACCAGTGTCTCTAGTATCACTTGCATTGTTTCATCTTCCTTGCATACATCTATCTTTATATTACCATTTTCAAAAGAAATTGCACACATCTTTTTTTCAAGAAATTGTTTTTTTGCAAGTGTATTGCAAATACCTGTAGCAATTGCACTCACACCTGCACAAACTAAATCTTTACCATATTCACCAAAATCTGCATGACCTTTGATTTGAATATGAGTAATATATTTATTATTGTTTTTTATTAAAACTTTAATCATTATTTAACGTTGATTGCATCAACAATTAATTTTGTATAAGGTTGTCTATGACCTTGTTTTTTGTGGTAATGTTTTTTAGCGTTATATTTATAAATAGTTACTTTTCTTTCTTTACCTTGTTTTTCAACAGTAGCTTCTACAGTAGCACCTTCAACATAAGGAGCACCAATAGTTACAGTTTCATCACCAACTAATAATACTTTATCAAAAGTAACTTTTTCTCCTGCTTCAACTTCTAATTTTTCTACGAAAATTGCATCACCAGCTTCAACTTTTAATTGTTTTCCACCTGTTTCGATAATTGCGTACATACCGCACCTCCTATAAAATTTTTTCTAAGACTCGCCAACCAAGGCAGCAAATGCGTTTAATACCTTTTATGTGCGGTTGTAGTCTAGAGGTCTACAACAAGTGCATTGTACTAGATTTTAAATACAAAGTCAACGAATTATCTTGATTTTAACAAATATATTTTTATCGTTTCAAAATCATAGAGTTTTCCATTGAGTTCATAAAGATTATGATAAGGCCGATAATAATTCATTTTCTTATTAACTTTTATCCACTTTTTCTCTAAATGATCATTTAATAAAGTTTTAACGTAGATGTATGAATATTGTTTTAAATAAACAATTGTTTGATATAAAAGATAACCTAAAACAATTTTACGCCCTATTTGTTTTGTATAAATAAATAAAACAGAAATGGTAAGTAACGATAGCTTGATTTGCATTTGAAAACATTTTTTATAATTTACAAAATAAGATAAAAAAAGAAGAAAAAGCTTAGATCCATCTAAAGGATAAATAGGTAATAAATTAAACAAGAAAATAAAGATATTTATTTCAGATAATTCATTAATTCCAAAAATATAAAAAACCAATCCTAAAACTAAGTTAACACAAGGACCTATTATCAACATTACTATTTCCTGATAAGGTGCGTGTAAACCAAAATCTTTCAAAGATAAAAAAGCGCCAAACGGTAAAATAACAATGTTTTCTATTTCAAAGTGATAAACAAGTGCCATACAATAATGATCTATTTCATGTAAAATAGAAAAAATTAGAAAAGCAACATAATAAGAGGACTGTGTATAATAAGCCAAAAATAAATAAAAAAAAGTAAAGGGATGTATCTTCATATTACATCCCTAAATATTCTTGATAAGTGATATTTTTGCCTAAATAGCGAAATGTCATCTTAAACTTTTGTTGGTAGGTTGCGATAACATCTCCCTGTTTGATTTCTTGTTTTTCCTTAACTTGAATATCTTTTAAAGAAGAAAAAGTAATTTTCACTCCTTTTTCATCAATCATTTTTACTTGGTCTTTGTTGACCTTTGTAATTTTTCCAAGTTTTAAAGCAATGACTTGGTTACTATCCCCTTGATAATAGTTTCCTTTCAATTTTGTGTAAGATACATCTTGACTTACTTGCATATCTTCTGGTAAAAAATCCAAAACCGTTTGTGATAAATACGTGATTACTTTTTGTAAGTACGCCCCATTAAATATATTTTTTTCTAATTCTGGATTTTTTAAAACAATTAACGACCCCAATACAACAATCATCATAACCATTAAACGAATCATTGAATTATAAAGTTTTTTAAAATTATGATCATTTAACGGTCTTCTTCTTTTTTCAATACGTTTTTTTGCCTCATCAATTTCTGACATAAGATCACCTATTACATCCTATGAAATTATCCTAAAAAGATACGACTTAACAATCCTCTTCTTTTACATTTTGCAAAAGCTCGTTTATGTCCTAATAAACGATAAGCAATATTATCAAAACATTCATGTAATAAATGTCCATTTAATAAATAAACTGGTCTTCCTCGATTATTTGCTTCAATCATTTCATGATCATCATAAACAATTCCCAGCAAAGGTAATGATAAAATATCTAAGGCATCATCAATAGAAAGTGAACGTCCATCCTCAATATCTTCAATATTAACACGATTGACAATCAACTTTAAATCATGAATACCTTTCTTTAACAGCAAACCAATAACTCGATCATTATCCCTTAATGTCGCTAAATCTAAATTCACTACAATAATGGCTTCATCTGCAATACTTGAAGCATACGTAAATCCTTGTTCAATCCCTGCAGGAGAATCCACAATAATAAAATCAAAATCATTCTTTAAATAATCAATCAAGGATGCCATAATTTTTGCATCTAAATTTTGAAAAGATAAAGTTTTACATGCAGGTAAAAGATAAAGTGTTGGTTCTCTTTTATCTTTGACTAAAACTTGATGTATTTCGCATTTTCCAGCAATGACATCATTTAAATCATAAACTACTCGATTTTCCAAACCCATCATTACATCTAAATTTTTCAAGCCAAAATCCCCATCAATCAAACATACTTTTAAATTTTGGTGTGCTAAAGCCATCGCAAGATTGACACTCACACTGCTTTTACCCACACCTCCTTTACCTGATGTCACTGTAATTATTCTAGACATGTATGTAATCCCCCTTTTCTATGACAATTGCGTCATCTTTATAATATACAAGCGACATTTCGAAAGTTGTAAAATGATGTATTGTTTTTTCAAAAAAACGTAAGGTTGCATCTTTAAAAATCTGACTTGAGATACTTGCTTGACTATTATTGCTTTCTATAATTCCATAGACACCTTGCATAACATAAAGTTTAGCATTCAATTGAATGATTGCTCCTGGATTGATTTTTCCAGTAATTAAAGTATCTTCATTGATCTCTATCACTTCTCCACCATGAATGGATCCTTCAATCATTCTAATTTCTTGTTCTTTTTGTGGTTGTTTTTCTACAAAACCACCAAATAATAAACTTTGACATTCTACCAAAACTTTAAAAAAAGCAAGCATTTCATCTTCTTTTAAAATTCGACATTGAAAATCAAAAAAAGCCTTTGGATAATAATCTTCTTTTTTAAAAAAAGATTGTTTCAAAAGGCTTTTAAGTTCATCTAAAAGAATATTAAATTGTACTTCATCATTCATTACAAAAATCAAACGACTATTAAGATTTTTAACTAAAATATACATCAATATCACCTTCAAGCTTAATTTTGTGATGGATATAATACACACCATTAAACATAACCGCATTGAATAGTAATGTTGGTAGTAATCTTTTAATTAAGAATGTTGTTACGAGTAATTGTGTTGTATTTGATATCCACATTAAAGAATATAACACACACTCTTGTACAAAAATTGTCAAAAGAACGATGACAAAGGCTTGAAAATACGTAAATATTGCTTTTTTCATATAATATTTGCCAAACAAAGCATATAAAAGATATAAAACAACATAGATAAAAAGTGAATTTCCATAAATAACACTATAATAAAATCCACAAGCAACCGCAAAAATCGTACGGTGATCATTATCAATCGAGTTATTCAATAAAACAAACATGGCTACTGCTCCATAAGGAACAATCGTCAAATTAATTTTTAAAAGAGATGATGGTAAATAATAACAAAGCAAACTATCCACAACAAACGCAAAGAACATAACAACCAAATAACGAATAAATTTATTGTCCTTCATTGTTGACCTTCTTAATGACAGAAACGTATGATAAATCTTCTATATTTGCTGCCGGTGTTACCGTAAGAGTTGTTGTTGTTCCATCGGTTTGTGTTACTAATTTTTTCGCTTTACCAATATAAATTCCTTTTGGACTTTTTCCATCTCCACCTAAACCAGATGTATAAACTTTTGCACCTTTTTCTAATTTATCAATATTAGAAAGCAACGTTACATTGAGTTTTTGGCTATTAACACTATAATTTTCAAGAAGTCCATAAACCACTTGATCTCCATTGACAACCATTACAGGAATTTGATTTGAAGGGTTTTCACTTGTAATAAGAGATACTGTTGAACTAATTTCTGTTACTTTTGAAATAACACCAATCATTCCCTTTGAATCACAAACAACCATTCCTTCTTGAATATCATTCATACTTCCTAAATCAATTGTAATTTCATCATTCCAGTTCGTTTGATCACGTGTTTGAACAGTCGCTACCTTTGTTTGATAATCGCTTGGTAAATAATCAATTTCTGTGATCTTTTTGAGTTTATCAATTTCCGTTGTTAAGATTTCATTTTCCGCTTCAACATTTGCATAAGAATCTAACTTTGTTTTCAATTTCTTATTTTCATCGTAAACATCTTTTAAATCATTATATTCATTAAAAATATCTCCAATAAATGATAATGGTTTTTTTACTATATAATATTCAATCATAGAAATCGAATTACTTAAGGTCTTTTCTAAACGAGATTGCTTTCTCCCTACAAAAAAACCTATTACCGATAGGAAAATAACGCCTACTATAACTCCAATCATGATTTTTTTATTTCTTCTTTTTCTACGATTGTTCATATAATCACCTCTAGTATCATTCATTATAGAGAATTAAAATGAAAAAATCAATCTTCTTTACTTTGATAGATTTGATTTGACTTAAAACTATAATAACAATGATCTCCTATAATAATATGATCAATAAATTCAATATCCAAATGTTTTGCCATTTGTTCTATCTTTTTAGTGATTTCTCGATCTTCGTGAGATGGCTTTGGATCGCCACTAGGATGATTATGAATTAAAATAATACGATTACAACCTGAACGAAGTGTATATTGAAAAACTTCTTTCGTTTCAAGAAGAGAAACATCCCCACTACCAATAAATAAAAGCTTATCTTGAACAATTTCTAAATGATTATTTAAACAAAGTAAAATCACTTTTTCTTGTTTTTCAAACATTAATTTATTTTTTATATAAGCATATGCGTCTTTAGGTTGTCTAATTCTATTTTTTATTGATTGCTTACTTTGCATTCTTTTAGCAAGTTCAATACACGCCATAAGTTCAATGGCTTTTGCTTGTTTAATTCCTTTAATTTGTATCAATCTTTGATAATCAATATCTTTTAATTCTTGAAAGCCTCCAATTTCATCTAATAAAAATTGGGCCAAATTTAAAACTGACATTTCCTTATTTCCTGTTCTTAAAATAACAGCAACAAGTTCTTGATTTGATAACGTTTCAATTCCATAATAAATTGCTTTTTCTCTTGGTCTTTCTTCAACAGGACAATTAAGCATAATTTTCTATTCTTATTTTTATTTTTTCCGCCACCTTTTTAGCCAAAATAATTTTAACAAAATCCCCTGGTAAAAATGGAATGACACACATCATTAAAGAAGGCATTAAAGCCATTTGACTAACAAGCATAAAATAACCTGTTCCAATAGCATAACAAACAAGTGTCCCTAAAAGACAAGCTCCGTAATGGTTTATATGTTTACTATAAGAAATCACATAAGCCATGATAGGAAAGGCAAAAAGATATCCACCTGTATAACTTACAAGTGAAGAAATTCCTCCATGAAATCCTGAAAAAATAGGAAGTCCAATGGCTCCCATACATAAATAAACAAAACAAGCTGCAAAAGCATTATTTGGTTTAAAAGTAAGAGCTATTACATAAACCATAAAAGTCTGTAAGGTAATTGGTACATATCCTGGTAAATCTATTTTTATTTGTGAAAATAAAGCCAGCAAACAAGCGGCAAGTGCAATATTACACATTTCTTTTACTTTGAAGTTCAAAGCAATCACCTCCTGCAGGCATCATACCAAATGTCTTACTTTGTGTCAACCTGTTTTAAAAGAGGATAAATCCTTTTATAGTTTTTCTTTTGAATTTCTTCTTGATAGCTTTCATCAATCAAATATTCTTTAACAACACATGTTATTCCTTTTTGTGAAAGTTCTTTTGCTTGTTGATTGGCTTGCTTTTCTTGTAAATAAACATCTTGAATAACGACATACTCTTGATCTTGATAAAGATAGCTTGTCAATTTTAATTCTTGTAATTGATTTTGAATTTGATTGGCATTCTCTTTTTCTTTATAACGTCCTACTTGTAAAACATATATACTCATATCTTGTTGCATAGCATAATCGACATAAAGAAAACATACTGTGTTTAAAACCAACATCAAAAAAGTAAAAATAAGAAGTCCTTTTTTCTTCATAAACTCACCTCTTTTTAGTTTATGAAGTAAATAACAGAATATGAAGGTACTTATTGTACCTTCATATCACTTATCTCCATTCAATAGAAATAAGTCTTGGAATTGAAATACGTCCACTTTTAGAATAGAGCATTTTATAAACCGCAGCTCCTACAACAATACATACGATCCATGTACCTACAGCTCCTCCTACAATATCCATTTGATTATTCAATTGTAATTCATTCATATTCTTCCTTCCTTTCTAAGGAAAAGACATTCCACTAACTTCCTCACTACTATATTCGCCTTTTTTTGGTTTTTTTCTTTTAAAAATAAAAAAAATCAAGTTTTTTTCAAACTTGATTTTACATTGCTTCTAATTTTTCCTTAACAGCATTGTATTTAGAAGTATAATCTTCTAATTTTTGACGTTCACTATCTACTTTTGCTTGAGGTGCTTTTGAAACAAATTTTTCATTACTCAACATATTTGTACAACGTTTAATTTCACCTTCAAGTTTTTGAAGTTCAACTTGTAATTTTTGTTTTTCCGCTTCTTTATCAACATAGGCTCCAAGTTCAACAATTAAAGTATTACCACCTTGAATCATTGCTGTTGCAACATCTTTTGAAGTTTCTTGATTATAACCAACACAAGTTGCATTACATAATTTCTTTAAGTATGGTACACATTGATCTAATAATCCTTGTAAACCTTCATCTTTTGTTTCAATTGAATATTCTACTTCAATAGCATTCTTAATTGTGTAATTTGCGCGAATTTCACGAACACCTTTAACAATATCCATTAAATAAGTAAATTGTTTATTGATGTTTTCATTATTGAAATCAGGATTTACTGTTGGATATTTAGAAATACAAATTGATTCTTCTAAATGAGGAATTGCTTGATAGATTTCTTCAGTTACAAAAGGCATGAATGGATGTAACATTCTAACAATCGCATTTAATACATAAACAAGAGTATGGGCACTTGCTTGTTTTTCTACTTCATTATCACTATTTAAATGAACCTTTGTAAGTTCGATATACCATGAACAGAAATCATCCCAAATAAATTTATATAATTCGCTACCAACATTAACGAATTCAAATTTATCCATGTTTGCATCTACTTCTTCAATAACATTATTTAAACGATTTAAGATCCATTTATCACATAAGTTTAAATGATCAAATTTTAAATCTTTATATTCTAAATTTTCATCAATATTCATTAAAACGAATCTTGCAGAGTTCCAAATTTTATTAATGAAATTCCATGAAGCTTCTAGTTTTTCAGGAATATATCTTAAATCCATACCTGGTGCAGAATTTGTAGTTAAGAAGAATCTTAATGTATCAGCCCCATATTGATCAATAACATCCATTGGGTCAACCCCATTACCTAAAGACTTAGACATTTTTCTTCCTTGTTCATCACGAATTAAACCATGAATTAAAACATGTTCAAATGGTCTTTGACCTGTAAATTCTAGTGATTGGAAAATCATACGACTTACCCAGAAGAAAATAATATCATATCCTGTAACTAAAGTATTTGTTGGGAAGTATCTTTTAAATAAAGGATCTTCAGTATTAGGCCAACCTAATGTTGAAAATGGCCATAAGGCACTAGAGAACCATGTATCTAAGACATCTTCATCTTGTGTCCAGTTTTCAATATCTTCTGGTGCAGTTTTCCCAACATAAACTTCACCTGTTTCTTTATGATACCAAGCTGGTACTTGATGTCCCCACCATAATTGACGTGAAATACACCAATCTTCGATATTTTCCATCCATTGTGTAAATGTTTTTTCAAATCTTTCTGGTACGAAGTTTACTTTAGAATCTTTCTTTTGATTAGCTAAAGCAGCTTCAGCCAATGGTTTCATCTTAACGAACCATTGTTTTGATAAATAAGGTTCAACAATAGCTCCTGATCTTTCTGAGTGACCTACTTGATGTAAATGTTTTTCAATATGATCAACAATACCCGCTGCTTCAAAATCAGCGACTAATTGTTTACGACATTCAAAACGATCCATACCTTGGTATTTATGACAAAGTTCATTCATTGTTCCATCATCATTCATACAAATAGGCATATCTAAGTTATATTTTTTAGCTAAAGCAAAGTCATTTGGATCATGAGCAGGTGTACATTTCATCACCGCAGTTCCAAAGTCCATATCAATATAACTATCTGCCATAATTGGTAATTTATCGCCATTTGCTGGGTTGATTGCATATTTACCAACTAAATCTTTATATCTTTCATCATCAGGGTGAACAAAGATGGCTTGATCGGCAAACATTGTTTCAGGACGTGTTGTTGCAATGACTAATTCTCGATCACTATCAACGATTTTGTATTTGAAATAATACATAGCCCCTTCAATTTCTTTATGAATAACTTCAATATTACTTAAAGCTGTTCTTTGTACAGGATCCCAGTTAATAATTCTTTTACCTTGATAAATATATCCTTTTTCATATAAACGAACGAAAACTTCTTTAACAGCTTGAGAAAGTCCTTCATCTAAAGTAAATCTTTCTTTTGAATAATCTAAAGATAAACCTAATTTTTCCCATTGAGCACGAATAATAGAAGCATATTCTTCTTTCCAAGACCATGCTTTTTCTAGAAAACCTTCTCTTCCTAAATCATAACGAGAAATTCCTTCTTCTCTCATTCTTGCTTCAACTTTTGCTTGAGTAGCAATTCCGGCATGATCCATACCTGGAAGCCATAAAGCATCATAACCTTGCATTCTTTTATAACGAATAATCATATCTTGTAAAGTTGTATCCCAAGCATGTCCTAAATGAAGTTTACCAGTTACGTTAGGTGGTGGAATAACGATGGCATAAGGCTTTTTAGAAACATCCCCGGCTTTAAAATATTCTTTTTCTAACCAATGTTGATATTTACCTTTTTCAACACTTTTATGATCATATTTACTCGCTAATTCTTTTTTCATTTTCATCATCCTTTTCAATAAAACTTTCTTTATGTTCTTTAATGTATTCTCCTAATTTATCGCCAATTCCTGAAGAACGTAATAAAGAAACAAATTCATTTGTAAAATCAGAGAAATTATATGTTGCATAATCACTTGTTTCATCAATTTCATCTTCTTGATCATTTTCAATTAAAATCGCTAATTTTTCAGCTTCTTCTAATAAATGAGCAATATCATAACATTTCATTGTTTCAAACGCTTCTTTATAATAAGGGCGATAATTACAATAAGGTTCAGTTATAAAAAATGAGTGGATTGAACCTCTTCCCCCTTCTAAAGAGCATTCTAATTGGTACATTGTATAAATTAATAATTCTTCATGTGTTAAATAAGGAATAATATTTCCATCATAACTATCATCTTCATAAAGACGATCTTCTTTTGCATTAATATGAAAAATAACCGCTCTTGTAAGATCAATAGGTTCAATTTTATCAAACACTTCACTTGTAAGATGCGAAAACTCATCTTTTTCTCGAGCTAACTTTTCTTCATATTGTTTTCTTTTTTCTTTTACTTGCTTATATTTTTTTCCATAAAAACTAAACAAGAAGATACACATGATAACAAATACGACCCATACATACCAATACTCTGTAAAATAATTCATCTTTTTCCTCCTTAAAATAAAAAAGTCCTCCCTCTAAGGACGACTTTATCGCGATACCACCTTAGTTCTAAGTAAATCACTTAGCACCTCAAAACTTTAACGCAGTTCTACGTGTTAAACTACTTTGTTTCATCTAACATGCTCCTTGGCTACCTTCACTCTTTTCATTTATCCCTTTCCAGCAAACGGGACTCTCTATCAAACAAAGAAGAACTACTCCTCCAAATCATTGCATTACTATTCTAACAAATTGCTTATACCTCGTCAATCTCTAACTTTTTAAATATTTTTACGATACCATCCATATAACAAATAAGTTTTGCCATCTCTTGAATATTATTATTTTCATCTTCAGTTAAAGACACCTGTGGCACAATCGAAAGTAAGCAAAGAAGTAATATTTTTTCTTCTTGATAGAGTTCAATTTCTTCTAAATATTCATCAAATAAAGCAATACATTCATAAAGATCCTTCTGATTTTGAAATAGTTCAACAAGATCATAGATACAATAATTAATTTTCATATGATCAATTGAAATAAGTTTTTGTTGATCAACAAAAATATGATTTAAGTCAAAATGTTGATATATTAATGAAAGCCGTATTTCTTTTTTCTCTTTAATACTTTCAAAATAACGGCTCAAATAATAACGTGCCTGATTTAAAAACTCAATAATACGATAATAATTTAAAACCAACATCCACCCTGAAGGTGCTTTATATTTTTTAAATTCAAATTCCTTCATCATACCTTCAAATTCTTCTTTTCTTGTTTGAATAAGGCTTAGAAGATCTTCTTTCTGTCTTTCAAAAAAAGACTCATCTTCACTTTGAAGAAAAAAGGATTTTTTGTGTAAATAAGCAATTATTTGATAATACATTTTAATTTTGAGTTCTTTTTGAATAGAACTTTTATAAACGAGATAAGGCATTAAATAAATAAACTGATCTTGATAAGGGGTAAAATAATGTTCATCTTTGTTTTTAATAATAGAAATAAAATGATGCAGATGTAGTGTTTGAATATGTTGATAAGCATTTTCAAGCTTTTTATCCTGTATAATTTTCACACAATAAAAACCCTGCTTTGTTTTTACCTTATAAACCTTTGGACTCAATTGAATGAGTCCAATAACTTCTAAATCATACTTGGTTTGAATCAGATTTTGGATCATAAGGAATAATCAGTATTTGCCCTACATCTAAACTCAAATTATTATTATAATCACGAATCACTTTTTCATCCATGTTGTAAGCTTTCGCAATACTTTCATACGTATCATTTGCACAAACAACATAAAGATAATAAGCCCCTATATCTTCTTGATCCTCTTCAACTTCATTTTTCACCTTTGTTTCATAGACCTTTTCACTTAATTCCTCTACCTTTTTTTCAGGTATTTCTTCTACTGGTACCTTTTCTATTTTTGGTTTTATTTCTTCCTTTTTTTCATCAAGATCACGTGTCAAAGCTTCTATTTCTTCAAGAGGATCAGAATCTACTTGAATATAACGATTTTCGCCCTCTTCAACCCCATAAACACCGACTTCTATCTTGATTTTAAGATTTCCATCTTGAATATCATAATGAAAATCTTCTACTTTCAAATGGAAATCTTGTGGATCAATAATTTTTTGATCATCCGCATAAACATCTAATTCCACATTTTCTAAAAAGTTTTTCTTTTCATCACTCAAATACTCTCCTTTAATTGCAAGAGTTCCTACCGCACGGATTCCTTTGTCCTCCATTTTATAATCAATGGATTCATCAACTGTTAAACTTACTAATTCTTTTAAACGATGAAACAAATCAATTTCTTTTTCATAAAATATTTTTTGCATATTCTTCCTCCTAACAAAGAATATGCAAAAACAAACAAGATATGAAAAAAAAGTAGGTTTCCCTACTCAAAATCAATATCGCATAATTCATAAATAGCATTCCAAGCTTCTTGGATTCCTTTTTTCTTTAAACTAGAAAAACGAATAAAAGTATCACTTGGATCAAAATGTAAAGTATCTTTAATTATTTTTTCATTTTTCTTTAAATCATTACGTTTTAATTTATCTTCTTTCGTTGCTACTACAATTACTGGAACACCATGATGTTTTACAAATTCATACATCATCACATCATCTTTTGTTGGTTTATGACGATAGTCAACTAATAAAATAAATCCTCTTAAAGTTTGTCTTTCACTAATATATTCGTCCATGGTTTTACCAAATTGTTTTGTCACATTATTAGCAACTTTGGCATAGCCATACCCTGGAACATCTACAAAATAAAGTGCATCATTGACATTAAAGAAATTAAGTGTT
Organism: Bacillota bacterium; assembly: GCA_030540195.1. Taxonomy (GTDB): domain Bacteria; phylum Bacillota_I; class Bacilli_A; order Erysipelotrichales; family Coprobacillaceae; genus Faecalibacillus. Next base: position 24,620 of record JAUNWT010000019.1, read on the forward strand.
TTGGTTTTACCTGGAGTACTTGATACTTTAGCAAGTCCATTTCTTGACAACATTGTGTTAATAAAACTACTTTTTCCTACATTTGAACGCCCGGCAAGACACATTTCTGGAAAACTTTCTTCTGGCCATTGGCTTTTCCATGCTGCCGATAAGATATATTCTGCTTTTTTAATTTTTACCATTTTTCATCACCTTTTGTATTGTACAAAAAAAATAACGGAAATTCAAGATTTCCGTTATTTAACAATAGCATGTTCTAAAACTGTATCAATATGATCCGCTAAAACAATTTCTAAATCATTTCTTACTGATTCTGGGATATCTTCGATATCTTTTTCGTTTTCCTTAGGAATAATGATTTTTCTAATTCCTGAACGATGTGCAGAAATTGATTTTTCTTTTAATCCACCAATTGGTAAGACATTACCACGTAAAGTGATTTCTCCTGTCATTGCCACATCATCTCTTACTGGTTTATTCGTAAACGCTGAATAGATGGCTGTTGTAAGAGTGACCCCTGCTGATGGACCATCTTTTTTGATAGCTCCTTCAGGAACATGAATATGAATATCCTGTTTATCAAAGGCTTTATCATCTAAACCATATTTTTCCTTATTAGCTTTTAGATAATCTAACGCAATTGATGCCGATTCTTTCATGACATCTCCCAATTGACCAGTGATAATAAATTTACCAGTACCATCAAAATGATTGACTTCGATTGGTAAAATATCTCCACCAAATTGTGTATAAGCCATACCTGTAACCACCCCAACTTGAGGACGAGGAAGTTTCTTTGTATGATCAAATGGTGCTTTCCCTAAGAATTCTACAAGTTTATCTTTGTCAATTGTCACTGATTCAACTTTATCTTTTAAGATTGCTAAAACAGTTTTACGACATAATTTAGCAATATATCTTTCAAGTTCACGAACTCCTGCTTCACGTGTATAGTGTTGAATGATTTCCATGATGATATCATCTGAAAGAATCATTTGTTCAGGTTTTAATGAATGTGCTTCTAATTGTTTTTTAATTAAGTGTTCTTTGACAATCATTAATTTTTCTTGTTCTGTATAACTTGATACTTCAATAATTTCAAGACGATCTCTTAAAGGTCCTGGAATACCGCCTAAATCATTAGCTGTCGCAATGAATAAGACTTTAGATAAGTCATAAGGTTCTTCAATGTAGTTATCAGAGAATTGAGAATTTTGTTCAGGATCTAAAACTTCTAACATCGCACTTGTTGGATCACCTTTATAATCACTTGCCATCTTATCAATTTCATCTAATAAGAAGACAGGATTAACAACACCGGCTTTTTTCATTCCTTGAATGATACGTCCAGGCATTGAACCTAAATAAGTACGACGATGTCCACGAACTTCTGCTTCATCTCTAACGCCACCTAATGAAGCTTTGACAAACTTACGATCTAAAGCACGTGCAATACTTTTTGCAATACTTGTTTTCCCTACACCTGGTGGACCTGCCAAACAGATAATTGGAGCTTTTAAAGATTGTGTCATTTGTTTAACTGCCAAATGTTCCACAATTCTTTCTTTTACTTTTTCTAAGCCAAAATGATCTTCTTCTAAAATAGCTTCAATTTTAGAAATATCTTCTTGATCTTTTGTTTCTTGATACCAAGGTGTTTTCATCACCCAATCAATATAAGTTCTTACCACGTTTGCTTCTGAAGATGCTGGTGGCATTGCTTCAAAACGACGTAATTCTTCTTCAATCTTATCTTTGATGTATTGTGGATAAGGATTTTCCGCTAATTCTTTACGAATTTGTTCAGCATCATCGCCTTTATCAACTGTATCCCCAAGTTCATCTTTGATTGCTCTTAATTTTTCTCTTAGATAGTATTCTTTTTGATTTTCATCAATACTTTCTTTAACTTTACGATTAATTGTATCTTCTAATTGATTGATCATTTTTTCAGATTCAATTGAACTTGCAACTAAGAAAAGTCTTTTATTAATATCTCTTTCTTCAAGAATTTTTTGTTTTCTATCTAAATCAATTGGTAAATATTGCCCAATTGTATCAGCAAGTAGACTTGCTGATGTTCCATTTGAAAGTAAAGTTAGACTTTCAGCTGGAATATGAGGCATATGACGTCTTGCTTGTTCAAAGTAAGCTGTTGTTTTTCTTACTAAAGCAACTTCTTCATTTGAATCCCCATAAATATCTTCTAAAACTTCAGCTGTTGAAAAAATTGAACCTTCTTCAATTTTAAAATCTTGAAGATAAACTCTTTTTTCTCCAGTAACAGTTAATTTGATTGTCCCTGCACTATCGCGACGGATTTTCTTTTCGATTTTACATAAAGTTCCAACATGATAAACATCATCATATTTTGGATCATCAACAATAGGATTGATTTGTGAAACAAATAGGATATTGTTATCAAAGTCACGACTTGAAAGTTCAAGTGCTTTTAAACTAAGAGGGCGTCCTACATCTAATGATAAACGGTTGCCCGGAAAGACAATCATTCCTCTTGTACACACAACAGGAAGGGTTAATAATGTACTTTCACTCATAATAATCCTCCTTTTTTAAAAAGACGCTTACGCGTCTTTTAAACTATTTCTTTAAGTTTTCTTTAACAACGTCTAACGCTTTTCTATTTAAGATATCAGCATCGATTTGGTACATATTTTGAGCGAAGATTTGTTTGATTTCTTCTAAGTCTCTATTATATGTATTTGCGATTGTTTCTAATTCGCTATTACGTTCTTCATCAGTTACTTCGATATTTTCTGCTTCAACGATGGCAGCTAAGATTAAGTTTAATTTAACTCTATCTTTTGCTTGATCAGTTAAATCAGCTTTGATTGCATCTTTGTTTTTACCAGTGAATTGTTCATATAATTCAAATGATAAACCTTGTTGTTGTAAGTTCATTTCAACTTCTCTTAACATTGTATCTAATTCAGAATTTAATAAAGCTTCACTGTCTTCTACTTTACAACATTCAATTAAAGCACTTGTTAAATCTGAGAAGAATTTATTTTCTACTTCTGTTTCTTTTTGAGATTTTAATTGAGCTTTAATATGATCTTTTAATTGATCTAAAGTTTCAACACCATCGATGTTAACATCTTTAGCTAATTCATCATCAGCTTCTGGTAATGTTTTTTCTTTAATTTCATGAACAGTTACTTTGAATGTAGCTTCTTTACCAGCTAATTCAGTAGCTTGATAATCTTCTGGGAATGTTACAACAACATCTTTTTCATTTTCACAAGTCATACCAATCATTTGATCTTCAAAACCTGGAATGAATTGTCCAGAACCGATTTCTAATGAATGGTTTTCAGCTTTTCCACCTTCGAATGCTTCACCATCGATGAATCCTTCAAAGTCCATAACAACTGTATCACCTTTAGCAACTTCACCGTTTTCTTTAGTAGTTAATTCAGCGAATTGATGACGATAGTTTTCAACTTGTGCTTCGATATCTTTTTTAGCAACAGTTACTCTACCTTTTTTAACTTCTAATCCTTTGTATTCACCTAACTCAACTTCAGGTTTAACAGGACATAAGATTGTGATTTTTAAGTTGTCATTATCAACACTATCAATATTTAATGTTGGTTGAGCAATTGGAGCAACTTCTGCTTTTTTCATGATATCAGCATATCTTTTTTGTAAGATTTGATCTGTAGCTTCATCATAAATAGCTTGTTTTCCAAGTCTTGCTTTAATCATAGCAACTGGAGCTTTACCTGGTCTAAAACCATCTAATTTAACTCTTGTAGCTAATCTTTTTAAAGCTGCATCTTGAGCTTCAGCCCATTCTTTTTTATCAAATGTTACTTTAATTTGAGTAACAGCATTTTCTAATTTTTTTGTAGTTGTTCTCATTATATTATTTCTCCTTATTCCGTATCAAAAGACATTATATACTAACCTTTTTTTAAATTCAACTATATTCATAAATTTTAATATTCGATTGATTGTATTGTTTCTAATACATCTTTTACTTCTTCTTGATCACAATTATAAAGATATTCAATATCTTCTAATTCAATATCTATATATTGTAATGACGCTAAATGATAATGAATTGCTCCGGCAATACTGCGATAATCTTGTTCATCAATATATTTTGGATAGATTGAATAAAGATAAAAATTCAAAAATTGTTCGCACATAGCAAGTAATGAAGGATTGTCATCTTCTAAAGCTTCCATTAATAATTTATAAATTTCATAGCTTGCTTCTTGATTTAAAACCATAGGCGCATAGCTAGGATTAATTTCATAAGGAACCCCTTTTTTGATAACTTCCATGTCTTCATCAATTTCTTGATCAATCATCAATTCAATTAATAAACTTTTCGCAAAGTCTGGTTTATCATTATTTCTAATAAATTGACGAATAGGAACAATCATACGACGAATATTCATCCCTTCCATTTGTTCGATAGCCATATAAAGTAAATCTTCATTGGTATCTTCTTTAGTTAAGATATTTTCAATTTCTTCTTCATTAAAGATTTTTTGATTTGTTCCTTCTAAAGAAGCTTCTTGTTTAGCAAGTAGTAATTCATCATAAGCTGCATTATAAACCGTTTCATATTGATAAGGTATATAAGGCATTGATAACTCTTCTACGATGATATTAATTGCTTCTTCAAATTCTTCAAGATCTTTTAAAATAGAAACATAAATAGCAACGACATCATAATACGTTTCTTCCGCAAGAGCTTTTGCTTTCAACCCTTCTTTTTTAGCTTGTTGTAATTCTTGCATTCCATAGAGGCAAACAAGTCTTTGATAACGTACTTTCTCGTTTTCTAAATCATTTAAATAACGTAAGGCTTCTTTATATTGACATGTTTCAATTAAATCTTCTATCATTCTTCTTCATCCTCATCCTCTAATTGTAAATCATATGTGATTTCGGGTTGTGTTTGTTCTTCATCATGTAATTTTTGAATCATTTCACTATAACCCTCTAGTTTTCCATTCTTCACAAAATCATCATCAGTAAGTGGCACATCTATCCCTCCTTCATTTTTTCGCTATTATAATATAAAATAAATCTTCAAAAAAGGCAAATTTTAAGACTATTTTCTATCATATTTCATACTTTAGGTATTGAGGTGATCACATGTTTAAAAAGTATTTAAGAAATATTTCTATGTTTTTTTTATGTATTTTTGCAACCTTTGTTTATTTTAAAAATGACGATGTAAAAAAAGGGACAAAGACAACGAATCTACAAACCGTTATTTTTAAAGATCAAGATGAAACTTTGATTCCTGTTTCTGTTGATATCGGTGTCAAAGATGAAACTGAAAATAATTATCGAGGAATTATTGAAACAATGAAATCAACAGATTACAAAGAAATAGGTCTTTATCCTCTTTTTAATAAAAAACTTGAATTAAACGCTCTTATTATTGAACCTGATCAATTGACATTTGATTTCACAAATCATTTTTCTATAAAAAACGATCAACAAGCTCTCGATATTTGTGAAGCCTTAAGTTATTTATTTTGTAAAGATGGTATTGCTAAAATCAATATGAAAATCAATGGAAAAACTGTTTCAAATTTTAAAAATACGACAATTCCTTTAAGTTGCATGACTGCCAAATTAGGTATTAATAATTTTGAAACCTCTTCTTTTGATCTTTATCAAACATCCTCTGTTCTTGTCTATAATGAAAAAAAGATTGCAGGAAAAACATATTACATTCCAACAAGTACTCGTATTCAAAGCGCTAATCAATCAATTGATCAAAAAGTATCTCTTTTATTAGATCATTTTGATAATTCTACTAAAATTAAAACCACAAAAAAATCACAACTAAATGATGGCATTCTTTCTATCTATCTTTCCTCACGTATTTTAGAAAATGATGAAAGCATTGATCCCGTTTTATATCAAAGACTTGAAAAATCCTTTTTATCCATTCCAGATGTCAGCAATGTACAGATATTTATAGATAACGAACTTATGGAAGAAGATAAAAATGTAAGTTCTTCTATCGATAATATCATACAAATATAGTGCAGATTCGCATTTTTTTGTTATAATAGTTATCGGTGATGAGAAATGAAAAAAATTGTCGTAATGTCAGATAGTCATGGTTATCATGCAATGATCGATCTTGTAAAAGAATTAGAGCCTGATGGTGATTATTATGTTCATTGTGGTGATAGCGAGGCAGAAACTTATGATATGCAAGATTGGCTTTGTGTCAAAGGGAATAATGACTGGTACAGTGATTTCCCTGATCATATCCAATTTAAAGTAGAAGATTTGAATTTTTACGTCTGTCATGGACATCGTTTTGGTTATTTTGACCGAGAATCTAAAATGATTTACACATTACAAGAAGCTAACTGTGATGTCTTACTTTCAGGACACACCCACGTCCCTACTTATGAAAAAATAGATGGATATACTTTCATCAATCCCGGATCGACAACTCTTCCTCGTGGTGGAAGTTCAAGAAGTTATTGTGTTATTCATGTTGACGGTAAAAACTTAGATGTTGAATTCAAAGATTTAAATACTTACGAATAAAACAAAACATTGGTGTTTTATAGCCAATGTTTTTTCTTAGCTCAAACAAAATATTATTTTTTACAAAAAACTATTGCATTTATAAATTATCTATGCTATTCTATTTGAGCAGTTGAAAGTAAGTAATGTCTACGTAGCTCAGCTGGATAGAGCACACGCCTTCTAAGCGTGCGGTCAGGGGTTCGAATCCCTTCGTGGACGCCATTTAATAAACAACAACCGAAAGGTTGTTTTTTATTTTATTCATAAATATTGTTTCTATTTTTTACAAAAAAAGATCATTTTATTATTGCAATCTTTGAATAGTTATGCTATTATAAATGAGCAGTTGAAAGTAAGTAATGTCTACGTAGCTCAGCTGGATAGAGCACACGCCTTCTAAGCGTGCGGTCAGGGGTTCGAATCCCTTCGTGGACGCCATTTAATAAACAACAACCGAAAGGTTGTTTTTTATTTTATAAAACATAATAAAAAGATTTCAAATACGATAACTCCTATCGTAAAATGAAATCTTTTTTTGTTTTAATGAATAATATTTAAAATATCATTTTCGTTTTGAATATCAAAAATTGATAATGTGAGCTGATTAAGCTTTTCTGTTGTACAACTTCTTATTGTATTCTCTGTTTCTCGAGATACCTTTCCTAATTTAACATTCAATAAAGATAATAATGTGTTTTTCTTTTCTTCTAACTTTCCTTCTGCTCTACCTTCATTTCTTCCTTCATTCCTAAATCCTTCTGCCATTCTTTCCATGCCTTCACACATATCGATTTCATCTCCTTCTGGTAAGTCTTTTATTAAATCTAAAC
>JAUNWT010000115.1 GCA_030540195.1 Bacillota bacterium
GGTTTTTGACCAGTAATTAATGTTAATTCATTAACTGCATCATCTAATAATTTTGAATTAGATACTGCATCACCAACACCAATATTTAATACGATTTTTTCGATTTTTGGTGCTTGCATTTTAGAAGAATAATTGAATTTTTCCATTAACGATTTAACTACTTCGTTTTCATAACGTTCTTGTAAACGATTCATTTGCTATCTCCTTTCAATTATTTCTTTTTCTTAGAATCAACTTCTGCACCTGTTTTTTTGTTAACACGTACTTTAGTTTTCTTTCCATTTTCATCTACAGATACTTTATATCCTAATTTAACTGCAGATTTTGATTTTGAATCATAGAATGCAACATTAGAAACATGAATTGGAGCTTCTTTGTTAACAATTCCACCTTCAGGATCAGCTTGTGAAGGTTTAACATGTTTTGTTACCATGTTTACTCCTTCAACGATTACTCTTTCTTCTTTAGCAAGAACTTGTAACACTTCACCTGTCTTACCTTTATCTTTACCTGCGATAACTACAACAGTATCACCAACACGGATTTTCATGTGCCACGCCTCCTTATAATACTTCTGGAGCTAATGATACGATTTTCATGAAATCAGCATCTCTTAACTCTCTTGCAACTGGTCCAAAGATACGAGTCCCTCTTGGAGACTTATCATCTTTGATAATAACACAAGCGTTATCATCGAATTTGATGTAAGATCCGTTTTCACGTCCTACAGCATATTTAGTTCTAACGATAACAGCTTTTACTACTTCACCTTTTTTAACAGTACCATTTGGAGCTGCTTGTTTAACTGTTGCTACAACAACATCTCCAATACTACTTGTTTTTCTATTTGACCCACCTAAGTTACGGATTACTAATACTTCTTTAGCACCAGTATTATCAGCAACTTTAAGTCTACTTTCGTTTTGAATCATTCCGGTTACCTCCTTTTAGAGTTTCTTAAACTGTTTCTGCTTTTTTAACGATTTCTACTAAACGGAAACGTTTTGTAGCAGATAATGGTCTTGTTGACATGATTTTAACTGTATCTCCAACTTGAGCTTCGTTATTTTCATCATGTGCATGAAATTTTGTAGATGATTTCATACGTTTACCATATAACTTATGTTTTACATGTGTTTCAACTAGCACTGTAATAGTTTTATCCATTTTAGTAGATACAACTGTACCAGTATAAACTTTACGATTATTTCTTTCCATTTGTATCTCCTCCTATTGGTTTAATTCTCTTTCTCTAATCACTGTTTTAATACGAGCGATTGTTTTACGAACTTGTCTAATACGTGCAGTGTTTTCTAATTGTCCTGTAGCTTGTTGGAATCTTAATCCAAAAAGCTCTTTTTTGTATTCTTCAACTTTAGCTAATAAAGCTGGAGTATCTAATTCTCTAATTTCTTGCGCTGTCATAACTATTCACCCTTTCCAATGATTTTACATTTAATAGGTAATTTATGAGATGCAAGTCTTAAAGCTTCTCTTAATGTAGCTTCATCTAAACCAGCAACTTCAAATAATACTCTACCAGTTTTTACTACTGCTACCCATTCTTCTGGAGAACCTTTACCTGATCCCATACGTACTTCTAATGGTTTTTTAGTTTTAGCTAAGTGAGGGAAAATTCTAATCCATACTTTACCACCACGGTTCATATAACGGTTGATGGCAATACGTGCTGCTTCAATTTGACGAGAAGTAATCCAAGCACCTTCAGTTGCTACTAAACCAAATTCACCAAATGATACTTTGTCTCCACCTTTAGTTCTACCTTCGTAGCTAACACGGTGAGGTCTTCTGTATTTTGTTCTTTTAGGCATCAACATGATTATTTATCCCCTTTCTTCTTTTCAGGAAGGATTTCTCCCTTACAAATCCAAACTTTAACTCCTAATTTACCATAAGTTGTATCTGCTTCTGCAGTCGCATAATCGATATCAGCTCTTAAAGTATGAAGAGGGACATTCCCTTCAGAGTAACCTTCAGCACGAGCCATATCAGCTCCACCTAAACGTCCTGAAACATTAGTTTTAATTCCTTTAGCTCCAGCTCTCATTGCTCTTTGAATAGCACGTTTTTGAACTGTTCTAAATGATGCACGATTTTCTAATTGTTCTGCGATATTGTTAGCAACTAATTGTGCTACAACATCTGGATTTTTAATTTCAACAATGTTAATGAAAACTTGTTTACTACTTACTAATTTTGATACTTCTTTTCTTAAAGCATCAACTGCTTCACCATCTTTACCGATAACTACACCAGGTCTAGATGTGTGAACAAAAATTGTTACACGGTTTTTAGATCTTTCGATTTCTACTTTAGCTACTGAAGCAGTTTTAAGTTTTTTAAGAATATATTCACGAACTCTAATATCTTCATGTAATAAACCAGCGAAATCTTGATCATTTGCGTACCATCTTGAATCCCAATCACGGTTAACACCAACACGTAAACCTACTGGACTTACTTTTTGACCCATTCTAGTACCTCCTATCTTTCATCAACCACACAAGTAATGTGGCATGTTCTTTTTAAAATTCTTGTTCCGCTACCTTTAGCTCTTGCAGCGAATCTTTTTAAAATTGGACCTTCATCAACGAAGATTGCTTTAACATATAATTTTTCTGCATCTGCATCATTGTTGTATACTGCGTTTTGAGCTGCAGATTTAACAACTTTTGAGATTGCAGGAGAAGCAGCTTTATTAGTATATTCTAAGATACCAAGTGCTTCTTTAACTGTTTTACCTCTTACTAAATCAACTACTAATCTTGCTTTTTGAGGTGATACACGAATTGTTTTAGCTACTGCTTTTGCTTCCATGTTCTATTCTCCTCTCTATTTCTTTCCTTTTTTATCGTCAGCATCATGACCATGGAAAGTTCTAGTAGGAGCGAATTCTCCTAATTTATGACCAACCATGTCTTCAGTAACGTAAACAGGAATATGTTCTTTTCCGTTATATACTGCAAATGTATGTTCGATAAATTGAGGGAAGATTGTTGAACGTCTTGACCAAGTTTTGATAACTTCTTTTTTACCTGATTCATTTAATGCTTCTACTTTTTTCATTAAATGAGCATCAACAAATGGTCCCTTTTTTAAACTACGTGCCATTTTTTCTTTCCTCCTTATTATTTACCATTGCGACGACGTACGATTAATTTAGTCGAAGCTTTTTTGTTCTTTCTAGTTTTAACACCCATAGCTTTTTTACCCCATGGAGTCATTGGAGCTTTACGTCCGATAGAAGTTTTACCTTCCCCACCACCATGAGGGTGATCGTTAGGGTTCATAACTGAACCACGAACTGTAGGTCTAACACCTTTCCATCTCATACGTCCAGCTTTACCATAGTTTACTAAACCATGATCTTCATTTCCGACAACACCAACTGTAGCTCTACATACAGATAATAATTTTCTAACTTCACCTGATGCAAGTCTTACAATTACATATTTATCTTCTTTACCTAAGATTTGAGCAGACACACCAGCAGATCTTGCGATTTGTCCACCTTTTCCAGGTTGCATTTCGATATTGTGAATTACAGTACCTTCAGGCATATTTCCCATTGGTAATGCGTTACCAACTTTGATATCTGCGTTTTCACCAGAAATGATTTCCATTCCTACTTCTAACCCTTTTGGAGCTAAGATATATCTTTTTTCACCATCTACATAGTTAATTAATGCGATGTTTGCTGATCTATTTGGATCATATTCAATAGTTGCAACTTTTCCTGGAACATTATCTTTATTTCTTTTGAAATCGATAATACGGTATTTTTGTTTATGTCCACCACCATGATGACGTGTTGTGATAACACCTTGGTTGTTACGACCACCGTTTTTAGATTTTTTTGCAACTAAAGATTTTTCAGGTTTATTTGTTGTAATTTCTTCATAAGTTAATGAAGTCATATTACGACGACCGTTAGTCACTGGCTTATAAGTTTTAATTGCCATCTTTAGTTTCCTCCTAATTTCTTATCTGGAATGAGTTTTCCAATATTTTATCAATTAATCTTCATCAAAATAATTGATTGAGCTTCCTTCAGCTAATTTAACGATAGCTTTTCTTCTTTTGTTAGTTTTACCTTCATATCTACCCATTCTTTTAGCTTTAGGTTTAACATTCATAATGTTAACTTTTTCAACTTTTACATTGAATAATTTTTCAACTGCGATTTTAACTTCTGTTTTATTAGCGTTTAAATCTACATCGAATGTATATTTATTTTCTTCAGTTTGAAGAGCTAATGACTTTTCAGTAAGTACTGGTTTTTTTAATACATCTGTAATGTGTGCCATTATGCTAATACCTCCTCAACAGCTTTAATTGCAGCTTCAGTCATAATTAACTTATCGCTGTTTAAGATATCATAAACATTTACATGTTTTGCATCTAATAATTTAACTCCTGGAATGTTGCTTGCTGATTTTTCAACATTTAATGTGATTTCATCAACAACGATTAATGTTTTTGTAGGAGCATTTAAGTTTTCTAATACTTTAACCATTTGTTTAGTTTTTGGAGCTTCGAATGAAATTCCATCGATTGCTGCAAATTCATTATCTTGAACTTTTGAAGATAATGCAGATTTTAAAGCTAATCTTCTAACTTTACGGTTTAATTTGAATTTATAACTTCTTGGTGTAGGACCAAAGACAACTCCTCCGCCTCTCCATTGTGGAGCACGAATAGAACCTTGTCTAGCTCTACCTGTACCTTTTTGACGCCATGGTTTTTTTCCACCACCAGCAACTTCAGTACGGTTTTTAACTTTATGTGTACCTTGTCTTAAAGATGCTCTTTGTAATAAGACCATATCGAACATAGCTTGTTTATGTGGTTCAATACCGAAAACTGCTTCGTTTAATTCTAAGTCTTTAACTTCTGCACCTTCTTGGTTAAATACTTTTACGTTAAGCATT
>JAUNWT010000116.1 GCA_030540195.1 Bacillota bacterium
CCTTGTCTATTTCAGTATATTGAATATTTAAATAAATCGTTATTATTTTCGTTCGACAATTTACAATACCTCTAAAATTCCTGTCAGTATTTATCTATTCATTTGTCTAAATATTCTTTATTTCTTTTAAAATTGTTGAAAAATTCAATAAAAGAGAGAAAAAATCTAAGATTTTACTCTTAGATTTTTTTGATTGCTTGTCTTTATTGGTTAGTGGATAAATGTATTATTTATATAAATGTCTTCAATCACATATTAATCAATAAAATTTTCAATATGTGGACAAGCAAGTACCAATACCCTTATTCTTTTAGGGTGATATTTCTCTACGAGTTTGATTGCTGCTTGTAAAGTATGAGAAGAAGTCATCACATCATCGAAAATCAATATATCCTTATTTGTAAGAAGTGATCCATGCTGAATCGAAAGATATTTGTGTACTAAACTTCGATCTTTTTGTTTGGTTTGTTTATATTCTTTATTTTTATAAAGTCCTGTAAAAACATTTTTAGAAATCGTTTTTACTATTTCTTCATTAGGACAAAAGCCCCTTCTTGCATTGTCCTTTTGACTACTTGGTATAATAACGATCATATCATTTTTATAGACTTTTTTTAATTCTGGAAAATTTTCAAAGAAAATATTTTTTAAAGCATAATCATCCAATGCTTTATATTGATAAAGTGTCTTTCGAAAAAAATCATTATATTTATAAAGAATATACGTAGAATAACCTAACAATTGTATGTTTTGACTTACAACTTCAAACTTATTTAGACAATCTAAACATAGAGAACGAGGATAAAGAAGATGAAAAAGACTCGTTTCTTGATTCAATTCTTTGTGGCAGATAAGGCATTGTCCGTTTTGATATTTTCTATGCATGCTTTGATGGCTTTTGTTTTTTTCGATGCGTATATCAAGACATCGCCTTGTATATAAGGAGGTTTCCGCCCAGCCCTTCCGGCAATTTGAATCAAGGTTTCTTTATCAAAAAGAAGATGTTCTCCATAAATGATGATTACTTGTACATTTGCGACGGTCATTCCTCTTTCTAGAACGGTCGTACAGACAAGAACATCATATTCATGTTTTTTTAATTTTTCTATTTGTTGGTGTATGTTCTCTGTTTTTGAAGAAACATCTCTGCAAGATAATCCAAACCAACGAAAAAAAGCAGTGATTTTCTTTGTAAGATGGATATTAGGTACAAAAAGAAAGACCGGTTTATTTTCTTTTTGATACTTCTTGAGCCTTTTCAATAAAAGAAGATACATCATCATTTTTCCTGTAACTACACATCGAGGAACAGGTATTGGTTGATGATGAAAGCGTTCAATCACATTAACATCTCCTTTTTCAAGGGTTGCTGACATCATAATATAATGTCCTTTAATGCTTCTTTTTAACATACTTTCTAAAACTTCATTGCCACGATACGGAAATGCATCAAATTCATCCAGAATCAACAAATCAAAACATTTGGGATAGCGGTATAATTGGTGTGTCGTACATATAATAAATTGCCCGTCAATTTCTTTATGATGATCACCATAGACTAGAATAGGAGAAATATGGAAAAATTGTCTTTCAATTCTTTTCGAAAGTTCAACAACAAGTTCTTTTCTAGGCATTGTCAAGCATACTCTTTGTCCCATATTAAGTGCATACTCAATAACACCATAAATAATTTCTGTCTTCCCCGCTCCACAGACACCTTTCATGATTGTATCTTGTTGATTTCTATATCTTTCAATCAACATATCAGAGGCTTTCTTTTGATTTGGTGTTAAAGGATAATCTAAATGAAAATAAATATTCTTTGTTTTATTGACAGCCTTTAATGGTGGTTGCTTTTTAGAAAATTCAATACATTTTCGACAATAAATTTGACCATTTTTTTCATAGAAATATTTTTCATCTTCGTTTTGACATATCGGACATCTCATCTTCTTCACCCACTTATATTTTAAAACATTTGCAAGAAGAATTGGTCTCAATTTTGTGTCAAAAACGTAACGTTTTAGCTCATTTTAATATGTTTTTGAGACAAAATTCTTTTACACTAAAAAAGGATTTAATAAATATTATAAATCCTCGTCTAAAAATCTTATTCATTTAAATAATAAAACTACTTTTCCATATCTACTCATCAACAATTTCAAATGTCAACTTTTCAAATACACTTTGAGCCACTTTTTTATTTTTTAAACTTCCCATCAAAATTCCTGTACTTGATCCTTTAAGCCAAATAACATAATCATGTTCAACACCTGATTCTCCTTTATATTCATAAAAGAAATATGTATAATCATCTGTTTTTCCATTATCAATAACGGATAGATTTACATCAGAATTATCTAAAAGCATAGAGACATATTGTTCGTATGTAGATTTATTAATAAACACTCCTTGACTCAATACCTTTTTATTCTTTTCAATAGAAAACTGTCCATCCTTTTGTTTTAAATTATCTTTATCTGAGATATCTAAAGTCACCTTAACACTATCCCCTGTCTCTACTTTAAAGGTATAAGATTTTGTTAAGTTCGTTGAACAACCTGTTGAAAAAAACACCACCAAACATACAATTACACATTTTTTTAAAAATTTAAGCATTATTTTATCCTCCCATATAATTTCTACTTTACTTCATTAATGTTATTAAAATCCGCTTCTTTTAGAATATCCCTTACATCTTTTTGAAAGAAATTAAGAAAATTTATTTTTTCTACATCATCTGATATCAAATTTCCATTTGAATTCAAAAGACTTATTTTCCCATAGATGACCAATTCTCCTTTATTTTCATAGTATTCTACTTTCTTTAGTTTATCTTTTTCAATTTGATATGTATAACAATGATCAAATAAATCAAGATAAGAATAACGAAGCATTTTATTTTCTGTTTCTATTCTTTGATAGCTTCTAACTGTAAACTCTTTTAAAATCCATTCTCGATAGACCCCTTTAAAAATAATCGAAATCCCAAATGGTCCTCCACCTGCAATAATGACAAGAATCAAATCTAATGGATCATGAGAATTTAAAAACATATTTTGTAAAACATACAATGTCCCAATGATTGCTAGAATCCATAATATTCTTTCAAATACATAAGAAAATTTTACAAAATTGCCATACTCATTTAACGAAGCCTTGATATATTTTCTATATACTTTATTCAGTTTTCTTCTACTAACAACACGATAAGTCATTCTATTACCCCTCTTTTAGAAATTTATTTTTTAATCAATAAATGCCTCGATGGCAATTCTTTTATTAAAGTGTCTGTATTTGTATAAGCAATCATATTTACTTTTAATAATTTTTTATTTTCTTTCGAGTATACTGTTAAATAAACTGTATTTCCTTCTTGGGTTATTTTTGCATATTTCATATCACAGTAATAAGCTTTTTTATTCCAACAAAATCTATGTTGAATAATATAATCTTCATTTTTATCAATAATGACCCGAGAGGTCATTGTATGTATAAAAGGAACAATCATTACTATATACATTCCTATTAATAGAATGAAAATATTCCTTATATACTCTCCTGCATAGATTGTAAAACCTATCGCAAATACACTAAAAAACAAAAATAACAACTTATACCCTATCTTATATTCAAGCATGATTTTATTTTCTTGTATTTTTTTCATATATAACTCCTATTTATATTTCCAATGATGTTTTGAAATAACATCTTCAAACAATTCTGTATTTTCAAAATAAGCAGGTATTTTAATACGAATACCATCCTTTGAATGAATAACAATTATATGTGTGTTATTTCCGCTTTCTATTGATAGATGATCCACTTTTTCATAAGGAATTTTTTGTTGTTTTCTAAAAAGTTGAGTCGCAATTATTGTCTTATTTTCAATCATTATCGTTCTAGATTTTCTAATAAGAAAACTAAATATCGATACAATCACCATTATAAAAGAAAAAATCATTCCTAAAAACATTCGATAATAAGCACTTCCCATAAAAAACATAACAAATATAAAAATACACATTCCATCAAAAATAACATATCTTTTCCCCATTTTCATTGAAAAAAAAGAATCTCTTAAATTTTTTAAAGATATTTGTGATGAAATACCTGCATTTTTCAATCTTTGTAAAACAAGTGTTCGATCAATATATGTAGAAAATTTCAAAATACATCTTTTTCCTTGATAAAGTTTTAAATCTCCATTCATTTTCATATCATAGGATGTAATATCTTTATACTTTATTGTGCCTTTTTCCCCTATCATTTTTTGCCATGTTAGACCATCAACACCTACTTTTAAATAGCTTCGATTACATAAAATACTCATAATCATAAAAAATAAAACAACCCCAATCGAAATACCTGTAACCATTTGATATGTAGATTTATCCAAATCGTTTGGCAAACTTAATGCAATAGTAAATATAATTGTAAAAGCAATTGCTAGTACAAAATATACCTTTGAAAAATCCTTTCTATCAATATGTATTTCTCCCAGTTCTGTCGTTATTTCTTTTGATTTTTGTATTTTATCTGCCATAAATTTTATTGCACATAATATGATGACAAAACTTAACACCTTAACTATAACCATCCTTTTATTCCCCTAATTTACATCTTCTTTTTCCCATTTCCTTTTATATATGCCTGTCTTGGTTTATCAGGATTATATTTTACAGTTACATAATCACCTTTATTTTCTTTGATATATGGTTCACTTTTTTGACCAATTGGAATTCCCATAAATTTTATAGCTGTTTTCTTTTCCTTTATTCCTTCTCTTATTTTATAATCTTTACCATTGACTTTATATGCAACCGTTAATCTACGTGTTCCATTTTCATTGATCCAAACCTTTACAACAAGTCCTTGAACTTCTTCTATACATTTACTAATCGTACGTTTAAACATTAATATCACCTCTATTTATA
>JAUNWT010000020.1 GCA_030540195.1 Bacillota bacterium
CCTCACTTTATATATTGTCTTTTTTATTCCTTTTTTCTTTTTATTTTTTAAAAAAGTAAAAAAATTACGAAACCGCCGTTTCGTAATTAATCTTGTTTCAATTTTTTCATCATTTGTGGAATTTTTTCGATTACTTTAGAAGCCACCACTGTATAGTTTTCCTTATAAACCTCATCTCCACACAATCCATGAAGATAAGTGCCTAAAAGTGCCGCTTCTTTAGGAAGATAACCTTGTCCTACAAAGCTACTAATGATTCCTGCCAGTGTGTCTCCCATTCCCGCTGAAGACATTCCTCTATTTCCTGAATCAATTCGATAAGTTTCATAGCCATCACTAATAAAGGTATGTGGTCCTTTTAAGACAAGGATAATATGATATTTCTTCGCAAATTCATTTGCTTGATCAATCATTTCTGAAATATTTGAGAAATTCACGAACCGTTTAAATTCACCATGATGTGGTGTTAAAATCCATGTACCTTCATGATTTTCTAATAGTTCTACATGTTTAGAAAGAATCGTAAGCGCATCGCCATCAATAACGGTAGGTACTTTAATATTTTTTAAAAGACGACACACAAGTTGTTCATTTTCTTCATTAAGCCCTAAACCACTTCCAATAAGCAATGCATCTTTATCATAAAATACTTTCTCATCAAGATACGTATTTCTAACCATCGATGTTGCTTCTGGACAATAAAGACTTAGCGCATCAATAACCTTTTCATTAGAACAAACTGTTACCAAACCACTTCCTGTATAAAGTGCTGCTTTAGAGGCAAGTAAGGCTGCTCCTCGATAATGATAACATCCTGTAACATGTATAACCTTTCCATAAGTTCCTTTATGCCCATCATAGATTCTTTCTTTTAAATGATATTTAGCCCATTTATAATCAATGGGTTGAGAAAACAACATTTCTTCATGAAATGATTTAGCATCTAGTAATTCTAAACTGATTTTCCCTGTATATAGATTACTATCAGGATTTAAAAAAGCAAGTTTATAGGCAGTTAAGGTAATGGTTTGTAAAGCACATATACAACTATTATAAGGATTACCTGTATCCGGATTTAATCCTGTTGGAATATCAATAGAAATGACATCATTTTCCATTGTATTATTGATTGCATCAACCACGTATTTTACAATACCTCTTAAATCACTATTAAGACCAAAACCAAATAAAGCATCAACGACAACATCAAAATTATTCATCCTTCTTTGAAATTCTTCTAACGACTCTTCATCTAAAAAGAGAGTTTCAATACCTAAATTATCTGCTTGTTGAACATAATAATTATTTGCCTGTGACAATTTTTCAGGAAGACCACTATAACAAAGTAAAACATCCCTTCCCTCTTTAAATAGTTTGATTCCTAAAGAAATTCCATCAGCCCCATTATTTCCTGGGCCACAAACAATCATAATCTTTTGATAATGATGAAAATGTTTAATTAAACAATCACTCGCTTTATCCACCAATTCTTCAATGGAATAACCATAGTCCAATAATGCTTGGTCATATCTTTTTAATTGTTTACTTGTTGCAATATACACAATACCACCCCTTTTCCCTATTATAACTTTTTAAAAGGTAAAAAAAAAGGCTACTTGCGTAACCTTTCTATTGATATCTAAGTCCACATTTAAAACTTCCAATACCCGATGATACTTTAACAACATCTCCGGTATGTGGCGCATGTACATATTGTCCGTTTCCAATATAAATACCTACGTGCCCTGAACGCCATAAGATATCTCCAACTTCAAGTTCTGATAAACTTACAATCTTCTTAGCTGCAGATTTTTGTTCAGATGATGTTCTAGGAATATAAATTCCATTTTGACGATATACCCATTGTGTAAACCCTGAACAGTCAAATGAATTAGGTCCAGTTGACCCCCACACATAAGGACATCCACGTTTAGATAATCCAGTATTTACAATTCTTTCTCCTGAGAAAGTAACTTCTACTTGTAATTGTACTTCTGTTTTATTTCCAGCAGTATCAACACCAGTATATGTGACTGTTTTATTACCTGTAGTTGATGTATCGATGGTATTAAAAGTAATCTTATCTTTCATATCTCCATCTAGATTATCTACCGCTGATGTAATATACGATTTTAAATCAACTTGTGCACCTTTATCAAGAGAAACCTTGTCTGTCGATAAAACGATTTCTGGTCCTGTTATATCTTTTACTGTTGCATTTAAAGTTTCTTTTGTTGTATTTCCAGCACTATCCTTTGCAACTACTGTTAATGTTGTTTGTTGATTTAATTGTTTAGTATCAATTTTACCTTCAATTTGTGGTTCAATATTCACATCAAGATTATCATTGATTGTCATGTAATCTTGCCACTTAAATTCACTTCCATAATTTACTGTAATATCATTTCCAGATTTTAAAGTAATTTCTGGTGCTTGCATATCTGCAATAAAGAATTTATAGCTTTCTTTTGTCGTGTTTCCACTATTATCACTTACTGATACTTCAATAGTTTGTGTTCCTTGTTTTGTAGTATCTAATTCTTTGTCACTTTCAATAAATGGTGTCACATCTCCATCTACATTATCTGTTGCTTTTAAATAAGATGATAAATCAGAACTTCCATAAACAGGAACTTCAATATAATAGCCATCTCCTGCACCAACAGTTTTAATTTTTGGAGCTTCGTTATCAACAACATCTACTTGAATTGTTTTAACGGCAACATTATTAAATTGATCTGTTGCTTCTACCTCCACTTGATAACTTCCTAATTGATTCACATTTAAAGATTGTGTATTAGCAGTTACAACTAATTCACTTCTTTCATCGTGATTATCAACAACATCGATCATATCTGTATCAAATTTCTCACCATAAGATATCTCTATATGATTCGATAGTATTTCAGGCTTTTCATGATCCACACCAGCATAACCAACTAACATAAAAGTAGCTACACCCATGATTGGAATAAACATTGCTTTACGTTTTAAAACCGTTTCTTCAAACAATGTTTTGAGCCTGGTCTGTACGTCTGTTTTCATAGTGTTCTCCTTTTGAAATTTTTTAACCGTTGATTATCATAACATATTTCATTCAAAAATGCAAATTTGTAGAATTTATCAGTCTTTTTTGCATTTCAAGCACCATTTAAACACCTATTTGTTTTTAAATTAAAGCAAAAAAAAAGCCGTGATTTTTCCACGACTTTTTAATATTAAGGTCTAATTGCGCAACTAAAGCTTCCAACACCAGAAGATACTTTTACAACATCTCCTGTTTGAGGAGCATGAATATATTGGTTACCACCAATATAAATTGCGACATGTCCTGGTCTCCATAAGATATCACCAGGTTGTGCACTTGATACGCTAATTACTGTACCAGCTGATTTCATCGCACTTGATGAATGTGGTAAAGATTTTCCAGCTTTCGCGTAACACCATTTTACTAGACCAGAGCAGTCAAATGAGTTAGGTCCCTCAGCACCCCAAACATATGGGCATCCAAGTCTTGAATAAGCAGCTCCGATTACCGAAGTTCCATAATAATTTGGTTTTGAAGTTGTACCAACTTTTACAGATGATTTTTTAGAAGTAGAAGCTGTACGAACAGCATTTACTTTAACAGTTAATGAAGCACTTCCTTGGTTTCCTTCAGAGTCACTTACTGTATAAGTTGCAGTATATGTTCCTGCTTTTGAAGTACTTACTGATGGAATAGAAACTTTCGCTTTTAAATCACCATCTTTATTATCTGTTGCACTTGATAAGTATTTAGATAAATCTAAACTTTCACCTGCATTTACTGTAACTTCTGATTTAGATAAAGAAATTTTTGGTGCTTCTGTATCTTGAACATTAACGTTTAATTGTGCAGTTGATTTATTACCAGATGAATCAGTTGCACTAATTGTTAATGTTTGCGTACCATCTTCTTTATGTGTATCAACGCTTCCTTCTACTTGAGGTTGAATTGAACCATCGAAGTTATCGTTTACTGAAACATAGCTCGATAAATCAAAATCAGATCCGTAGTTAACAGTTACATTATCACCCTTTGTTAAAGTAATAACAGGTGCTTCTGTATCTGTTACGGCAAAATCAATTGTTTTTTCTGTTTCATTTCCTGAAACATCAGATGCTTTTAAGGTAATTGTTTGAGTACCTAACTTAGTTGTATCTAAAGCTTTATCTGCTTCTATAAATGGTGTCACATCACCATCTACATCATCAGTAGCTTTTACATAACTTGCTAAGTCATTGCTTCCATTAACAGGAACCTCAACAACATATCCTTCATTAGAACCTAAAGTTTCAATTTTTGGACCAACTTGGTCAACCACTTTTACTGTAACTTCTTTTGTTGTTTCATTATTAAATGAATCAGTTGCTGTTACAGTAATCTTATAATCACCTAATTGTTGAACATTTAATGATGCAAGATCAGCATTTACTTGAATGTCATTTCTTTCATCACGATTGTCAGTTACATCTAAAGTATCTGTATCAAATTTTTCACCATAGGCTACTTCGATTTGATCAGAAACAATGACTGGTGCTTCCGTGTCAGCAGCAGCATAACCAACTAACATAAATGTTGCAACACCTGCAATAGGGATAAACATCGCTTTTCTATTTACAATTTTTTCTTGGAAAAACTGAGTTAACTTCTCTTTAACATTTTTATCGTTTGCAATTTGACTAACTCTTTCCTTAATATTTTTCTCCATTCGTCTCCTCCTTTCAACAAAATACAAGAGTATTATAACGTAAATAAACATTAAAATCCACCCTTTGTCATGTCTAAACAAGCTTACAATCTCTTGAAAGTCAACCCTAGCATAGGATTCAAAAGATTTAATTTTTTTTGATTTTTTTAGTATTTTTTGTCATTTTTACGATATCCTAAATCTAATTTTGGCTAGATAGAAATTATTCAATGCTCTTTAAAGACTCTACCATATCGATTTTTTTCAAGACACGACGCATATAATAATCAATTAAGAAAGTAAATACCATCGTTAAAACAAAGGCAATGACATAACATTTTATATTCACATTACGAATAAACATCGCCATATCTACTTCAACCGTTCTAATAAGATAACCATGAATTACTTTTCCTAAAAAGAGTCCTACAATTGAACCTATCACAGAAAGAATAATGTTTTCTCTAAAGACATAATCATAAACTTCTTTTGGATAAAAACCTAAGACTTTGATTGTCGCAATTTCACTCTTTCTTTCTTGAATATTAATATTTGTTAAATTATAGAGAACAATGAAAGCAAGAGCTCCCGCACATACAATTAAAATAAGGACAACACTATCTAAACTTTCCATTTGACTATAGAAGCCTTCTGAAATACCACTCACATATTGAATTGAAGTAATTCCTTTTTGTTGATCACAATATTTCGTTAATGCTTTTTCACTTGCTTTTTGATAAAGCTTAAAGTATTGACTATTATAAACGATATCTTGATTTGTAAGCTTTTTATAATAAGCTGGTGACATATACATATAATGTCTAAAATAAAGTTTATAGATACCAGCAACTTTTACTTGATAATCCTTATTATCTAAAGTAACTGTCATATGATCTCCCACTTTTAAATCTAAAAGTTCAGCAAGTTTAGCGTTGATATAAACTCCTTGATCATCTAAAGTAAGTGTCTTTCCACTTTGAATGTCACTCATATGAATATATTTATCAAATTCTTTTGGTTGACTTGGTATTTCAATTGTAACCATTTGATTATCAATCGTTGTTGTTTTATTGAAAATACCCATCGTTGATTTCACTTGCTTTTGATTTTTAAAATCTTGTTGAACCTGTTTTTCTTCTGTTTTTGTCAAATCATCTTGATAATTAACAACACCATCATAGATCCACATCTTACCATATTGTTCACTAGCAAGTGGTGAAACCGAATATTTAATACCAAAACCAATCACAATTAAAGCAGTACATCCCGCAATTCCAATAACAGACATCAAGAAACGTTTTTTATATCTAAAGATATTTCTCATTGTTACCTTTTGATTAAAAGAAAGACGTTTCCAAATAAACGTAATTCTTTCAAGTAAAATACGTTTTCCAAGTTTTGGTGCCTTTGGTCTTAAAATTTGTGCTGGTCGTTCTTTTAATTCTTTTGAACATACCATAAATGTCACAAGTAAAATAATTCCAACTGAAATAATATATGTTTGAATACATGTTGAAGCTTCAAAAATAACACGGGTTGGTGCTCCTACATCAAACATCATAATACGATAAAGATAATAAATAATACTTGGGAAGAAATATGTTCCAAAAACAATACCTAAACTACATGCAAAGAATGTCGCTAAAAAAGCATAAACAAGATATTGCATAATAACATCTTTTTTCTTATATCCAAGTGCCATAAATGTTCCATTTTGTACTCTTAATTCTTCTACCATTCGTGTCATCGTCGTCATCGAAACAAGCGCCGCTACTAAGAAAAAGAGAATTGGGAAAATCATAGATAAAGCATTAATTGAATCACAGTTCCCACTAAAGCTAAGTACTGCCGCACTTTCATTTTTAGTAAGGGTAATGACTTTTCCTTTTTTTAGGTCACTTACTTGTTCTTTGGCTTGGTCTAAATCCTGTTTTGCCTTTACAAGATTCACTTCTGCCGTTTCAAGTTTTGGATAATTTTCATCAAGTTCTTTTTTTGCTTGATCTAATTGTTTTTTAGAATTTGTTAGTTTTATACCTGTTTGATCTAAAAGTGTTTTAGAATCATCTAGTTTCTTTTTTGAAGACTCTAGTTGTTTTTTACTTTGATCTAAAGTTGCTTTCGTCGAATCAAGAACAGCTTTATTTTTTGTAAGTTCTTCTTGAATATGAGGAAGTTGTGCTTTTAAAGTATTGATTTGTGTTTCATTTTGTTTTAAAGCTTCATAGCTTTGTAATAAAACTTGACATTGTTGATAGTACGGTGAATCACTTGGGATATTTTTTACAGCCTCAATACCACCTAATTGATTCATTTGATTTTCGATCATTTTTAAAGAATCATCATATTGTTTTACTTGATTTTCATATGAAAGATACGCTTCATAACCACTTTGATATTGACTTAAACCCTCTTCATATTGTTTTAAGCCACTTTGATATTGGCTATATCCTTGATTATATTGAGTCAAACCATTTTGATACTCTTTCAATCCTTGTTGATATTGAAGATAACCTTGATCATATTGCTTCTTTCCTTCAAGATATTGATTTTTACCTTGGTTATAGCTATCCATACCCTCTTGATATTCTTTTAAACCATCTTGATACTTCTTTTCACCATCCGCAATTTCATTTAAAGCATCTGTTTTAGTTTTTTCATATAAATCATTATTATAATTCTTTAAAATTGTTTTAATTTCTTTATTAATAGGTTTTACATAATCATCATAATCATCATCAAATTCATAATAATCATCACTATTTTTTAAATGAATACGTAAATCATTATAAAAAATGTTTCCATCATGTAAATCAAAAAGTTCTTGAGGAACAGCCATATTTTCGTTTCCCTTTGTTAAAACAAAAACAAAGCCACTATTATTCCCATCTCCTAAACTATTTGTTCCTCTTTCTAAATTACTAATATAACGACTATCATTCACAATTCCAACAATCTTATATTCCTTTTTCCCATAATCACTTTCTAAAGTAATTGTATCTTTTAATTTTAAAGAGGATTTTTTTATATATTGATAATCCATCAAACATTCATTTTCATTCTTTGGTAATCTTCCTTTTAAAAGTTCAGGAAGATCGACCCCTGTTTTAAAATCATCATCGCTGTAGACCGTCATACCAATATTGGCTTTTTCATCATAAGATAACAACGCATCAAAACGAAAACCATAATCAACCGCTTTGACTTCCTTTAATTTTTCTACTTTTTGAATGACAGAATCATCAAAACCATAGGTTGCAATATAATTCAAATCATTCCATTGATACGTTTGTAAATAATCGTGTATAGATTCTTTCATAATAAGTGGACTTTGTCTTAGTCCCGCAAAAAACGCAGCTCCTAAAAAAACAATGCAAAAAATGGATAAAAAACGTGCTTTTGTTTTTTTAATAATACGAACTTGGTTTTTTAAATACGCCTTTTTCTTCATCATTACCACTCAATTTCTTGAATTGGTTGAGGATGTTCATTTAAAAACATTTGATCAACCTTTCCATTTTTTAAATGAATCACACGATCTGCCATAGGTGCTAATGCACTATTATGCGTAATAACAATGACTGTCATATTATATTTATCACACATTTCTCTAAGTAACGCTAAAATCGCTTTCCCTGTTAAATAATCAAGGGCACCTGTTGGTTCATCACATAAAAGAAGTTTAGGGTTTTTCGCAATGGCACGTGCAATGGCAACACGTTGTTGTTCTCCACCGGAAAGTTGCGCTGGAAAGTTATTCATACGATTTTCAAGCTCTACTCTTTTTAAAACCATTTTTTCATCAAGTGGATCTTTAGAAATTTGTGAAGCTAATTCTACATTTTCTAAAGCCGTTAAGTTTTGAACAAGATTATAGAATTGGAAAACAAAGCCAATATCATCACGACGATATTGTGTCAGTTTTGCCTCATCATAATGGGCTACATCTTGTCCATCAACCATAATTGACCCACTTGTAGCTTGGTCCATACCTCCAAGTAAATTTAATATTGTTGTCTTCCCCGCTCCACTTGGTCCAACAATAACCACAAATTCACCTTTATTGACTTCAAAATTCACACCATTACTGGCATGAATTTCAATATCTCCTACTTTATAAGTTTTTTTAACATCTTTAAATTGTATAAACGCTGACATAAAATACCTCACTTTCTTATTTTATGATAAAATAATTATAACATATTTAAAGGAGATACTTTTATGAAAATCATCATTTTATCGGATAGTCATTCCATGACAAAACAAACTCTTCTACAATTTATTAAAGATCATCCAGCATCTTATTATCTTCATTGTGGTGATATCTATATGCCTTATACCCCTTTAGAAGTAGAAAACTTCTACAATGTCCGTGGTAATAATGATTTTGTCGATTTACCAAAAGATTTAACACTTGATATCGATCATTTAAAATTCTTTATTTGTCATGGTCATCTTTTTCACATTGACGAATCACCCTATGAACTTGAAGAGTACGCACTTAATCATCAAATCGATGTCGTTTGTTTTGGACATACCCATAATCCAACTTATTATATAAAAGAAAACACCATTTTTATTAATCCAGGAAGTATGACTTACCCTCGTGGCAATTATCCTCATCCTACTTATTGTGTATTTGAAACCACAAATCAAGAAGTCACATTTTATGATTTAAAGACAGACCTTCCTTGCAATCCTTTTGAAAAGATAAAAAAAGAATCCTTTTTTAAAAGATTCTTTAAATAATTATTTTTCCATAATAATTGAATTTGGTAAAATACTTTTATAAAGCTTGATACTTAATAAATAACTTATTAATAAAGGAACGATTTGAATTAATAAAATAATTAAAAATAAATAGAACGTAATTTTCGCTTTAATAAGTAAATTACATAAGATAATGATTTGATAAGATAGTGGTAATAAAAGAATGACCCCATAAAAACAAATCATTTCTTTTTTTATGATCTTTTTTAATTGATCTATAGAAAAGCCTAAACGACAAAGATTTTCAAAATTTCCTTTTCTTTTATAAAGTTCCATTCCTATTTTAAAAACAATCGTTAAAGCCATTAAAATCATCACGGAAATATAAGACATCAAAGCAACCATTGAAACAAGTGGTTGTTTTAATGTATAAACTGTAATACAAGTAAGTAAAACAGAAGATAATAAAGAAATAAGTAAAAGGCTAAAAATCTTTTGTAGATCACTATGAAAAAAGCCATAAGCGATAAGATCTACAGAATTTTCTAATGATTGATTTTTTTGTCTCTTTCGAATATATTCTGGTAATACTTTTTTAATAAGACCTGATATTCCTATTAAACCAAACAAAGCTATAAACATATAAGAAGTTGAGTCCTTAATAAAAAGAAATAAAATCATAGGGACAAAATAAAGAATCATAAAAACTTTACTCGTAATTTGTGGACCTTTTAAACCACTTAAATCTATTTTATTTTTATCATGGATCATAGAATTAATAGTACTTCTAACACAATACCCTAAATTCAACATGGAACACCACATAACCTCAAAAACAAGAATCATAAGTGTTGCTGGAAGGGTTTGACTAGATAGATAAAAAAGTTGTCCACTATATTTAAATGTCATCATAAATAAAGAATTGATTGTTGGAATGAGTAAATATCCTAAAATAAGTCCTAAAGGAATGGCACAAAGCATGATCGTAAAGACTTGCAAGAATAAATAGAAGCCTAATTGATAAATGCTTGCCCCTGACATTAAAATAATAGATATTTCTTTTCCTTTATTAGATACATAAAAGTTATTTGCGAGAAAGACACAAAGCATAGCAATAACAATGACAAAGACTGCAATCGGTGTGACAAAGGTTGTATCATCTTTTCCTAAATGAATACCTGAATAAGGATTAAATGTAAGATTAAAAAATGAGAATATAAAAATAGTTGTAAGAAGAAAGGTCAAAAAGTAAAAGATACTTTTTGACAAATCTTTCTTCAAAGAAACAAACGCAAGTTTAATGATACCCATTATTCAAAGAGTTCTTGTGATTCACTTGAATTAATATCAACTATTTTATAAAAATATTCTTTTTGTGATAAACCTTCTCTTTCAATTGTACGATCAATAATTCCATCTTTAATATATAAAAGTTTTGAAGAATAAGAAGCAATCTTGCTATCATGCGTTACCATTAAAATAGAAACACCTTCTTTTTCATTAAGTTCTTTAAATAAAGAAAGAATTTCATGAGAGTTTTTACTATCAAGATTTCCAGTTGGTTCATCAGCCACAATCAATTTAGGATTCGTCACAAGTGCACGACAGATAGCCACTCTTTGTCTTTGACCACCTGAACACTCGTTTGGATATTTATCAAGAGTTTGTGCTACATCGAGTTTTTTAGCTACTTCTTCGACTCTTTTGGTAATTTCCTTTTTATCCACATTAGCAAGAGTTAAAGGTACTGCAATATTTTCAAAAATCGTTAAACTATCTAAAAGGTTAAATTCTTGGAAAATAAAACCAAGATTTTCATATCTAAACTTTCCAATTTCTCCTTCTGACATAACACGTACTTCTTTACCATTAATAAAGACTTTTCCTTTTGTAGGAATATCAATAGTTGAAAGGTTATTAATAAAGGTTGATTTACCAGCTCCAGAAGGACCCATAATACACACAAATTCACCTTCATACATTGTAAGTGAAACTTCATGTAAAGCTTCATAAAGTGTTTTTGTTCCAATTCCATAAATTTTTGTAATTTTATCAGCAACAAGTATTTCTTTTCTTTCCATTTTATTTTCCTCCTTTGATTGGTTTAACTACTGCATCGATATATTGAAAATAGGTAATAAATCCTGAAATAATGATGGGTACCACATAAGATAAAACATAGATAAACGCAAATGAATATGTCATATCTCCATAATATATAAACCGACCTGAAATAAACATAATATAAACAAGTGGTATTAAAATCAAAACCACATAATAACTAATAACTTCTTGTCGTACAATTTTTTTAAGTTCTTTTTTGGTATAACCAATCTTCCATAAATTTAAGAACAATGTCTTTCTAGTCATCGCTTCCATCGATAATTTATAAATAATCGAAACAACTAATAAAACAATAACGACTACATAGCCAATAACACCTGTCGTAAATTCACGTGGTGAATGAATATTAGAAGCAAGAATGGCCAGCATTCCCGTAACAGCTACTGTCATTAACGAAAATAAAAGAAGTGATCGTTGAATCGAATAATTTAAATTCGAAATTGAAATAAGTACATATCTTTTTGTAAGAAAAATCCCTCTTTTTAGATTTCTTACAAGATCTGGTAAAACATAACGAATCACACCAACAGCTCCCGATAACCCCACAAGCGTTGGTGCAATATAAGCGGTTGGCTCATGAGGATTCATAAACATCATAATGATTCCAAAAATATAGATTCCAAAGAAAGTAAGAGAAACACTTTTTTTCGTATTTCTTTTAACTTTCATTTCTTTTTCTTGACTTAAAAGTGTTTGAATATCATTTTTATGTAAAAAACCTGCCGTTAAAACACAAATCATTGATAATACAATGGCTACTAAAATAAATGAATAAAGATAGGCTTCGCTTGGAATAAAGGATGGATCTTTAGAAACGCCCAACATTTGATACATGTAGGCATTTGAAAAAGGAACTACACATCTTCCAATTAAAATTCCTAAAGGTGTTGCAAGAATCAACAAAGTAAATGTTTGATATAAAACATACATCGTTGAATTAATGTACCCTGAACCAGACATAGCCATAATCGCAAGTTCTGTTGTCTTTCTTGATAAAAAGAAATTATTTGCGAAGAAAATCATAAAACAACAAAAACAAATAATTAAAAAAGACAACACCGAAGAAAAAGGCATTTGTACATCATTCCATGTACCCCCACTTTTAGCGATTGCTTGATCGGCTAAATCTGGATTATTAATAATATTGAAAAACACAAAGCATACAGCAACCGCAAATATGAGTGTAATTCCATAAAACAAACTCTTTTTATAATCTTTTACCAGCATTCTCATTGAAAATTTAAAAGTTCCCATAACAACCTCCTATTTAAATAAGTCTTTAATTTGATCTATTGAATGAATATAATTCTCTATTTCTTCTTTAGATAAAATCATCTTCATCTTATTAATAATATCTTGATAGATATCTTCTGTCTCTTGGATCAATTGTTTTCCTTTATCCGTAATAGTAATACGTGTATGACGTTTATCAAAACGACTATTCCCCATTAAAATCCACCCATTATCTTCTAATCGAAAAACAATCCCTACAACTGTAGAATGAGACAATTGGAAATTTTGACAAATCGTCTTTTGATAAACCGGTTCATCTGTTTGAGCTACAAATCGAATAATATTTAAGTCATTAAATTTCACACCATAAGGTTTTAATTTCTTATTAGCATATTTATTCATCTGCGTTGTAAGCAAATCTAACGCTAGTAGTGCTTGATATTCTTGATCCATACATATTCCCCTTTTCTCATTATAATAGCGCTTACATTTAATTACAATAAAAAATATGTCGAGTTCGACATATTTTTGCAAAATTGGATAAGACTCATACATTCTATCATGTTATCCCTTACATTTTAATTTTTTTCATAATATAAAAATAGAATATTATTTTTAATATGATTATATAATACTTATAGCGATAGTTACTCTACGGAGCCTATTGCGGATAACCTGTCATTTTATAGTGGCAGGTTTTTTCTATACTATCGCATCTTACTATGGAATATCTAAATAAAAGACATTTTAGAATAAACTCTAAAATGTCTTTAAAGGATTTCACCGGTTCCCCCTAAATAATAAGTCACAACTGTAATTAATTCTTTAGCTACATCTTCTACATATTTAGAAGATGTTTCCTTATTTCCTTGAACAATAAAGAAGATATCTTTACTTTCATTTGTGACTTTTGTTTTATCTACTTGCCTTATTTCACTAAAACAAATAATATCATTAGCATCATCAATATAACTATAAATACCTTCTTTGACCTCTTTAGCTTCTTCACTTCCTAAAGGAATATAGTTTTCATTCCCTTGAGTCAGTCTTAAAGTAATATTTCCTTCTGTTTTATCTAAATCATGAGCGCCTAAAGCTAATTTAGTATCCATAGAAATTAAATTATAGAGATCAACTAATGGATTGATTTTATGAAATTCTTGTTTCTTTAATAGATTTTTTAAAAGATTTTCACTTGCCGGTAAATTCTTTCTTTTAGGAATACCAACTTCTTTATGCAATTCATAAAAGCCTTGAATAATACGATCTTCTTTTAACGCTTCTAATGAATTATTTTGTAGAAGACGTTTTACATGAACATCTATATAATCATTTAAAGAGGAAGAATACACCGTATTATCAATACCATGTATTCTTACACCTTTGATTTTAACCCCTAAATCAAGTACTTCTTGTTGTACTTTAAATTCAAATTTTCGCTTCATCCCTATATCTCCTTTTAAAAAAAGGGAAAAGAATTTCCCTAATCTTGAATTAAAGGTGTTGATAAATAACGATCTCCACCATCTGGTAATAAGACAACTATTGTCTTTCCTTTGTTTTCTTCTCTTTTTGCAAGTTCTTTGGCTGCTTTGATAGCTGCCCCTGATGAAATTCCTACGAGGATTCCTTCTTTCTTTGCCACTTCTTTTCCTGAAGCAAATGCATCTTCATTTTCTACTGTGATGATTTCATCATAGATCTTTGTATCCAATGTATCTGGTACAAATCCTGCCCCAATTCCTTGGATCTTGTGTGCTCCACCTTTTCCTGTTGATAATACTGGTGATGTTGCTGGTTCTACGGCAACGACTTTTACATTTGGATTTTGTTCTTTCAAGTATTTCCCAATCCCTGAAATTGTTCCTCCTGTTCCTACTCCTACTACAAAGATATCTACTTTTCCTTCTGTTTGTTGATAGATTTCTGGTCCTGTTGTTTTATAGTGGGCTTGTGGATTTGCTGGGTTTTCGAATTGTCCTGGAATGAAGCTGTTTTCGATTTGTGAGGCTAATTCTTTTGCTTTTGCGATTGCCCCTTTCATTCCTTCACTTCCTGGTGTCAAGACTAATTCAGCTCCATATGCTTTCATTAGGTTTCTTCTTTCTACTGACATTGTTTCTGGCATTGTAATAATGATTTTTAGATTCAATGATGTTGCTACAGCTGAAAGTCCAATTCCTGTATTTCCACTTGTTGGTTCAATCAATGTTGTACTTTCATTGATCAATCCTTTTTCCATGGCATCTAGGATCATTTCTTTTGCAATTCTATCTTTTACTGATCCTGCGGGATTGAAGTATTCTAGTTTTGCAAGTACATCTGCTTCTAGTCCTTCTTTTTTAATTAAGTTATTTAATCTGACTAATGGTGTTTGACCTACTAAGTCTAAAAAACCGTTTTTAATTTCGCTCATATTTTTATTTCTCCTTATTCCTATAGTTTTACTATGATTTAAGGATATACCTATTTCTTTTAAGTGTCAACAAATATGATAATAAAAAAGACCAACATATGTTGGCCTTGATTTATTAAGCATTTAAAGCTTTTTTAGCTGTTTCAACGATAGCTGTGAAACCTTCTGGATCGCAGATTGCGATTTCAGATAACATTTTTCTGTTGATTTCAACGTTAGCTAATTTTAAACCATGCATTAATTTAGAATATGAGATATCATTCATTCTAGCTGCAGCGTTAATACGTGCAATCCATAATTTTCTCATATTTCTTTTTAAGTTTCTTCTGTCTCTATAAGCATATGCCATTGAGTGCATTACTTGTTCATGAGCAGTTTTATATAATTTATGTTTAGCTCCAAAATATCCTTTGGCTAATTTAATAACTTTTTTTCTTCTATGTCTAGTTGTATATCCACCTTTAACTCTTGCCATTGTGTATTCCTCCTGTTTTTATTTTTAACTAAAATTATTTAGGTAATCTTGATTTAATTCTCTTGTAATCTGAAGCACTTACTACTGTAGCTTTTGCTAAGTGTTTCTTTTGTTTATGAGTTTTATTGTGTGATAAGTGAGAAACGTAAGCATGGCTACGTTTTAATTTTCCACTACCTGTTCTTTTTAAACGTTTTTTTAATCCGCTATGTGTTTTAATTTTTGGCATAATTATTTCCTCCGCTAATTATTTTTTCTTTTTTGGTGCTAATATAGCTGTTAAAGTACGTCCTTCTAATTTCGCTGGTTTTTCAATTTGACCAACTTCTGCACATTCTTCAACAAAGTCATCAATAACTTTTTTACCCAAATCAACGTGTGCAAGTTGTCTTCCTCTAAAACGAATTGCAACTTTAACTTTGTTTCCTTCTTCTAACCATTTTAATGTTCTCTTTAATTTAACATTTTTATCATGAGTATCAATAGTTACTGATAATTGTGTTTCCTTTAAAGTTACGACTTTAGAGTTTTTCTTCATTTCTCTTGCTTTCTTTTGTTGTTCAAAACGATATTTACCAAAGTCCATGATACGACATACTGGTGGTTTCGCATTAGGTGCTACACAAACTAAATCTAAGTTTGCATCATAAGCAATATTTAAAGCTTCTCTACTACTTTTAACTCCTAATTGATCTCCGTTTTGATCAATAACCAATACTTCCTTGAAACGAACTCTTTCGTTTACTAAATCATCAGGTTGTTTTGGTTTTCTGTTATCAAATCTGCTAATAAAAGCCACCTCCAATTATTTATAGTTGAAATAAAAAGTGAGCACACTGAGTACCCACATTGACATTAAGATCTAAATCTTAGTGACATTTGCCTATTGACAAAATCAATCAGGCGAGAAGTAGGCACTTCTTCTTTCCACTACTTTTTATTGCACGTAGATATTATCATCATATGTTCTCCATGTCAAGAAAATTATGATTATTTCAATGTTTTTATTTATTTTTATCTATTGTCGTTATTTGTATATTTCTGTGTAATACATTTGACATTTTTTTGGGAGGATAAAAATGAAAAATTTACAGAATAAATTTATTTCCGGTTTAGATGGCCTTCGTGCCTTGGCTGTCATCATGGTCGTTGGTTATCATCTAAAATTGCCCCTTTTTAAAGGTGGGGTACTCGGGGTTACTATTTTCTTCGTTATCTCTGTTTTTTTAATTACCAGACTTTTATTACAAGAACTTGAAAATAAGAACTCTATTGATTTAAAGTCTTTTTGGATCAAGCGTATTAAAAGAATCTGGCCTGCTTTGATCTTTATGATCTCTATTATTATCATTGTCAGTGCCTTTTGTAATCGTATCTTATTTACAAAAGCCAGTCATGATTTTGTTTCTGCCATTTTTGGTTTCAACAACTGGTATCAGATTTTTAATAATATTTCCTACTTTGATAATGGTGGAGCTCCTTCTCCTTTATTACATTGTTGGTCTTTAGCGATTGAAACTCAGTTCTATTTGATTTTCCCTTTTATCATTATTTTGATTTCTAAAATCAAAAACAATAAAAAAGAACGTTATCAATTATTATCACTTATCACAACAGTTCTTATTGTTGTTTCATCCTTATTGATGTTTATTCTCTTTGATCCTACTGGTGATCCAAGTCGTGTTTATTATGGGTTGGATACACGTGCCTTTTCTTTATTGACTGGTGCTTTATTAGCTATCTTTACCCAATGTGATTTTAACTTTGCTTTAAAGAAGAATATCAATGATGCAATGGGTATTCTTTCTTTAGTAATTGTTTGTGTCATTGTAACACGTGTTGCTGGCTATAATGCTTTTCTTTATAAAGGAGGATATCTTTTAACTTCTCTTTTTACAGCACTTGTTATTCTTTCTATTTTAAGAAAGAAGAGTCTGCTTTCTCAAGTTCTTTCTATTCCTGTCATTGATTGGCTAGGAAAGCTTTCTTATAGTATTTATTTATGGCATTATCCTATTATTATTTTAATAAGTGGTGGTAAAAAATCATCTGTTCCTACTATGCTTGTTGAAATCATGCTTACTCTTGTGATGGCTGTTATTTCTTACTATCTTGTAGAAACACCTATTCGTAGAGGTATTCTTTCTAAAACGATTCATGCTTTAAAGACAAAGACAGCGGATAATGCATTCCTTATTAAAAAAGGAATTTCAATTATGACACTTTGTTTAACATTGATCATTACAAGTTGTTTATGTGTTGCTTTTGTTCCAAAAGAAAGTATGTCAGATACGATAAATCCTACACAATCAAGTCAAAATATCACACAAACTCAAAAAAAGAAAAAAGAAACAACAAAAGATCAAAAACAAGATACACAATATGTTTCTCTTGATGATGATCAAGAAATCATTAATAACCTTGATGTTTTTGTCATCGGAGATTCTATTGTCAGTGGTTCTTTTGCAAACTTTCAATCAACATTCCCTATATTAAAGCTTAATAGTAAAGAATCTAGACAAGCATCAACAAGTATTTCTATTTTACAAACAGCACTTAATGATGAAGGTTGGAATGGGGATTGTTTAATTTTTGCTTTAGGAACAAATGGACCACTTTATGATTATCTTCCTCAAGTAAGAGAAATTCTTCCTGAAGATAAAACAATGTTTGTATTATCTTTACATGCTCCTTATGATGAATGGACAGAAGATAATAACAAAAAAATCAAAGAATTTTGTAAAGATACACCTAATGTTTATCTCATTGATTGGGCAAGCTATTGTCAAGGACATAGCGAATGGTTTGAAAAAGATCAAACGCATCCAAATAAAAATGGTGGTACCGATGAATTCTTAAATTGTATTAAACAAAGTATTATAAAAGCTTATAAAGATAATAAAATCAAGCTTGTAAAAAAACAATAATTTCTCATATAAACAAAAGTGTTATAAAGTATCAAACATGAAAACTTTATAACACTTTTTATTTATGGCCTTAAATATTTATCTAACTTATATTCCTTATTTTCTTTATAAAGAATATAGGCACTCGCATTTTCTGGAAAAGCTAATTTTTCATCTTTTAACAAAGTTTTAATAAGTGCATAGAGTGAACAACCATGCCCCACAACAACAATACAATCTTCTTCATGACTTTCTTTTTCTATTTCCTTTAATGCTTCTTGATGTCTTATAATAACATCCTTAACATTTTCTCCTTGATAACCTGTATAATCCATTTCTAAATCCTCCAACCAATTTGGTGATTCTAAATGAAGACTATCAACAAAGGAACAAGGAAGCCCTTCAAGAATACCAAAGTTTACTTCTTTGAATCTTTCATCTTCATATAAAAGAACATCATGTTCTTTTAAAATAATTTGCGCGGTTTGTTTAGCTCTTAATGTTGGTGAGGTAAAAGCTCTTGTTATTTTTTCATTCTTTAAAAGCTGTGCCATCTTTTCAATTTGTTGAATACCTTCTTTTGTAAGGGGTGAATCACACCACCCTTGTTTTAAACCTATTTCATTAAAATGAGTTTTACCATGTCTTATAAAAATATATTTCATATAATTCCTCTTTTCATGCGTATTTTAACACAAATAAAAAAAGAAGTAGCTTTTTTATTGCTACTTCTTTAAATTATTGTGCTTTTAAAACAAATCCATCTTGATAATCAACTTCTACATGTTGTCCTTGATGTACTGTTCCTTTGATGATTTCTTTAGCAAGTTTTGTTTCAATTTCAGATTGAATAAATCTCTTTAATGGTCTTGCTCCATAGATTGGATCAAATCCTTCTTCTTGAATCATTTGATAAGCTTGGTCAGTTAAAGAAATTGTAATCTTTTTATCTTGTAAACGATGAACTAATTGACCTATAAATTTATCAATGATTTTTCTTACAACCGAACCATCTAATGAATTGAACATAACAATTTCATCAATACGATTTAAGAATTCTGGTTTAAAGTGAGCTTTTAATTCTTCTTTGACAAGTTTTCTGTTTTCTTCATTATTTCCTTCTAATAAATATTGTGAACCAATATTACTTGTCATAATAATAATTGTATTTTTAAAGCTTACGGTATTTCCTTTACTATCAGTAATACGTCCATCATCTAAGACTTGAAGTAAGATATTGAAAACATCAGGATGGGCTTTTTCAATTTCATCTAATAATACAATACTATAAGGATGACGTCTTACTGCTTCTGTTAATTGTCCACCTTCTTCATAACCAACATATCCTGGTGGAGCTCCTACTAAACGAGAGACACTGAATTTTTCCATGTATTCAGACATATCAATACGCACAATATTCTTTTCCGTATCGAATAATTGTTCAGCTAATGCTTTGGCCACTTCTGTTTTACCAACCCCAGTTGGACCTAGGAATAAGAAAGAACCAATTGGTTTTTCTTCATCGTTGATACCAGCACGACTACGTAAG
Organism: Bacillota bacterium; assembly: GCA_030540195.1. Taxonomy (GTDB): domain Bacteria; phylum Bacillota_I; class Bacilli_A; order Erysipelotrichales; family Coprobacillaceae; genus Faecalibacillus. The sequence goes on from JAUNWT010000020.1 coordinate 20,126, forward strand.
ATGGCATCTGTGACTTTAGTGATTGCATCATCTTGTCCAATAACACGTACTTTTAATGTATCATCTAAAGCTAAAAGTTTTTCACGTTCAGAAGCCATTAATTTATTCATTGGAATACCTGTCCATCTTGAAATAACTTCTGAGACATTATCTACTGTTACTTTTTCTTGAAGTAAAGCATCATCTGATTCTTTTGCTTCAAGTTCAGCGATTTCTTTGGTGATTTTTGGAATTTCACCATATTGAAGTTTAGAAGCTTCTTGTAAATTTCCTTCTTGCATATATTTATCTTGTAAAGCAACAAGTTTATTTTTTTGATTTTTCAATTCTTTAATATGATCTAATGAAGATTTTTCTTCTTTCCATTTTGCTTTTAAAGCAGTTTCTTGTTCAGTTAAAGAAGCAATACGTTCTTTAATATCATTTAAACGTTTTACATTATCTTCATTACTATCTTCTTTTTCAATCGAAATTCTTTCCATTTCTAATCGATTCTTTTCACGCGTAATACCATCTAATTCTTCTGGTAAAGAATCAATTTCCATACGAATAGAAGCACATGCTTCATCAATTAAATCAATGGCTTTATCTGGTAAGAAACGATCCGTAATATATCTTTGTGATAAATTAACAGCTCCAATAATAGCACTATCATTGATCTTAACCCCATGATGTCTTTCAAAAGAATCTTTTAAACCACGTAAAATAGCAATACTATCATCAATTGTTGGTTCATCAACTTGTACCTTTTGGAAACGTCTTTCAAGAGCAGCATCTTTTTCAATATATTGTCTATATTCATCTAAAGTCGTTGCCCCAATACAATGAAGTTCACCACGAGCTAACATTGGTTTTAATAAGTTAGCGGCATCCATGGCACCATCTGTTTTACCAGCACCTACTAATTGATGGATTTCATCAATAAATAAGATGATATTTCCATTTGCTTTTTTAATTTCACCTAAAACTGCTTTTAATCTTTCTTCAAATTCACCACGATATTTTGCACCAGCAACAAGTGAACCTAAATCAAGTTCATATAAAGTTTTATTTTGTAAAGAAATTGGTACGTCATTTTTATAAATACGCCATGCCAATCCTTCAACGATGGCTGTTTTACCAACACCTGGTTCACCAATTAAAATTGGATTGTTTTTTGTTTTACGTGACAAGATTTGAATCACACGACGGATTTCATCATCACGTCCAATAACTGGATCTAATTTTCCATTTTCAACATCTTTTGTTAAGTCACGTCCATATTTTTCTAATACTTCATAAGTATTTTCTGGATTTGGATTATCTACCATATGATCACCCCGCATTTCTAAGATTACCTTTTTTGTATCCTTTTTATTCATACCCTCTTGGTTCAATAAATCTTTTATCCAATTTTCATTTATTTCAAATAATGCCATAATGACATGTTCTACTGACATATATTCATCTTTAAACGATGTCATTTGATTATTTGCTTTCGCAAGTAAATCATTTAAGCTATAGCTTATTCTCATACTATTAACATCAATATTTTCTAACGTTGGTTTTTGTTGAAGTCTTTGTTCCAAGACTTGAATAAAATGATTTTTATCTTTATTTAATTTAGATAACACTCTTGGAAAAATACCACTACTATCATTCAATAAAACATACATTACATGTTCAATGTCAATTACTTGATGCTTATAACTTAACGCTAATTGACTTGCTTTTTGAATCGCCTCTTGCATCTTGGCTGTAAATTTTTCGATATCCATGTTATCACTCTCCTTCTTTAGCACTCCTTTATCCCTAGTGCTAATTTTATTATATTCATATTTTTAGCACTGTCAACACTTAAGTGCTAAAAAATCATAAAAAAAAAAAAGAAATCCTCTTTAAAGGATTCACTTCTAGCTCAATTATATTTATATTTCCAATCTTATTATAAATACATTATCTATAAAAAAACGAATCCTTATTAAAAGTGTTTTTTTGCATTATAGTACCAAAACTTTGTAAAAACAAAAAGTTTTTGTATCATAGTACAAATTATTTTTCTATTCACTATCCATAAACCCCTCCATTGTATTTCATTAAAGACAATTGTATAATTATATCAATGCTTAATACTTTGATTTTTTTAAGCAAAATAAATTAAAAGAAAGAAGAAATATTATGAAATTTTTAATTTTATTTATTATTGCCATGCTTATTAGTTCTATTGGTTTTAAAAAATTTGTTTGGTTTATTTCAATTGGTTATGGATTTTCTATTGCAGGACTAGGTCTTGCCATGATTATTATGTTTTTCCATGAATTAACACCTCTTACATTAATCATGTCTATTCTTTTAATAATCTATGGTTGTCGACTTGGCTTTTATTTAATGATTCGTGAAATGAAAAGTGCTTCTTATCAAGCAACAATGAAAAATGAAATAAAAGATGGTTCAAACATGAACTTTATCTTAAAAGTTGTTGTTTGGGCATCTTGTGCACTTCTTTATTGTTGTGAAGTTTCACCTGTTTTCTTCCGTTTAGAAAATGGAGCAACTACAAATGTTATTTCTATTATTGGTGCTGTTATTATGGCACTTGGTATTTTATTAGAATCTGCAGCCGATTTAACAAAAAATAGTTTTAAAAAGAAACATCCTAAACAATTTTGTAATGTTGGACTTTTTAAAGTTGTACGTTGTCCTAATTATCTTGGTGAAGTCTTAACTTGGACAGGAGTTTTCCTTTCAGGCGTAACGGTACTTCATGGTGGACTTCAATGGGTGGCAGCCATTGGTGGCTGGATCTGCATTGTTTATATTATGTTTGGTGGAGCTCGCAGACTTGAACTTCGTCAAAATAAAAATTATGGAAATGATCCTGAATATCAAAAGTATGTCAAATCGACACCTATTTTACTTCCTTTCATTCCACTTTATAGTGTCGCAAAATATAAATGGTTGGTGGGATAAATAATGAATAAACAAGAAACCAAAAAATATCAAAACTTTACGGTCTCTCTTGCCCTCTTTGATGCCTTACCAGTTGTTTTCTTTTGTATAGGGATGTTTTTAATTGCTTCACGTTTTCACAATTTATTCTTTTTTATAGGAACCATTCTTTGCATACTTGCTGGCTGTGGAAAAGTGCTTTGGAAAATACTCGTTGCTTTAAAGAAATGGGATATTCAGTTTTTAAATAAACAGTTACGTATTTTAATGCCTTTGGGATTTCTTCTAGTTATTATTGGTTTAATTAATGGAAGAAATAGTATTCACTTTACAAATCTTATCCATCAAATGATGATCTTTCCAACATGCTTATTTTTTGGAATTACCATCATTGGTATGATTTGTATGAATCTATTTGCATTTATGCTTGATGGAACAAAAGCAAAATCTAATTGGATTGAACAGATTACAAATGCAATTGCACAAGGTTGTTTTCTTTTAGGCGTTCTTAGTATGTTATTTTAGTTTAAAAGAGTCTACATTTTAAAATGTAGATTCTTTTTTTATATAAAACAGCTAATAATCAATGTTTGATGTTATAATAGAGAAAAAAGGAGGATTTATATGAGTAATATTATAATTAGTGATTCTATTAAATATATTGGTGTAGATGATACAACATTAGATCTTTTTGAAAGTCAATACATTGTTCCTAATGGTGTTAGCTATAATTCATATCTTATTTTAGATGAAAAAATAGCTGTTATGGATACGGTTGATGCAAGAAAAACAAAAGAATGGTTTGAAAATTTAGAAAGAGAATTAAATGGTCGCTATCCTGATTATTTAATTGTTTCTCACTTAGAACCAGATCATTCCGCAAATATTCAATTATTTGTTGAAAAATATCAAGATGCTAAACTTGTTTTAAGTGCAAAAGCAAAAACTATGCTTCCTCAATTCTTTGATATTGAAGGTTTAGATGAAAAATGTATTGTTGTTAAAGAAGGGGAAGAATTAGATTTAGGAAATCATCATTTGAAATTTATTATGGCACCTATGGTTCATTGGCCTGAAGTTATGGTGGAATATGAAACAAGTGAAAAAGTCTTATTCTCTGCAGATGGTTTTGGTAAATTTGGAGCTTTATCACATGAAGAAGATTGGGCTTGTGAAGCAAGACGTTATTATTTTAATATTGTTGGTAAATATGGTGTTCCTGTACAAACTTTATTAAAGAAAGCAAGTACATTAGATATTGAAATGATTTGTCCTTTACATGGTCCTATTTTAAAAGATAATTTAGGTTATTATATTGATAAATATCAAACATGGAGTAGCTATCAAAGCGAAGATGAAGGTGTTTTAGTAGCAAGTGCTTCTATTCATGGCAATACCAAAGAAGTTGCTTTAAAAGTTGTTGATTTATTAAAAGAAAAAGGTGTTAAAGTAGCTTTTACTGATCTTACAAGAGATGATATGGCTGAAGCTGTTGAAGATGCGTTTAGATATTCTAAAATGATTTTAGCTGGCGCTACTTATGATGGTGGTGTCTTTGTCCCAATGGAAGATTTCTTACATAGATTACAACACAAAGGCTATCAAAATAAAAAAGTTGGACTTATTGAAAATGGTTCTTGGGCTCCACTTGCTAATAAAGTTATGAAAGAATTACTAACTCCGATGAAAAACATAACTATCTGTGAAAACACAGTAACAATCAAATCAACTTACAAAGATGAAAATCTTGAAGCTATTCAAAATCTTATTGATGAACTTTTAAAATAGTTATTAAAAAAACAGACCTACAAATGTAGATCTGTTTTTTTATTTAATGAAATGATTATTCATCATCATAAACAGCAACAAAATAAATATCTCCCACTTCATTTGAAGGATCAATCGTTACTTTTGTATCAGTATCATATTCAACATATTGAGTATCGTTATAATAGCGACGCCATTTTACAATTTTATGATCTTCATGTTGATGATTTGAAGTAAGTTCAACTTCAAATGCAACATCATTCAATTGAAATGTTTCGAGTTTTTTCACCATTATCGCATTTTCATTAGAACGATCTTCATTATAATCACGTTCACACTTCAAATAAACATTATATTCAGAAACTGATGCTGTAGAGGTATCATCTGTATTTTTTTCCCAAATAGCAACAAAATTTAAATTACCAGTTGAGCCAGTTGAAACTGTATCATATATTTCATCAGATAAACCATAATTTGTTTTATCAGTTTCACTATTATAAATTTTTAATTTATAACCTTTAAATTCGAAACCATCTTTTGTTGGTGTTGGCAATGAAATATCAGGACTTTCTATTGTATAAATTTGATTTTTACTGTCTTCTCCCTCATATTTTCCACCATCGAAATCACAAGTAATTGTAAATTTTCTTGGTACAATATGTAAATACTTACTTTCATTTTTCATAACAGTTAGTGATGTTTGAGTAAAAAGATAATTTGTATTTGTTGTAAGCTTTGTTCTTGCTGAATATGAAGACGTATCTTCGAACAATACTTCGTAACCTATCATTGGCGTAAATTTTAAATTAAGGTATGTCCCATATTTAAACTTTAATTCTGCCGTTTTTAAGCCATCAGAAAATATTGGATGTTCCTCTTTGTCTGTTAAATTATATGTAGCATTTTCAAGATGATCATCTGTACTAAAAGCCACTGTATATTCTTTTAATTTAAATGCATATGTTATCGTAGTTGTTGCTTCACCTAATTTTTGTGAATCATCATTTGGAATAACATATTCCTCAAACATAGTTGAATCATTATTTTCATTTGCAATCTTATCAGCTAATTCTTGCGCACTCATGACAGGTTCACCTAAAAATCCTACAATATCTTCATATTTATATGGGATATCATTTCCACTTAAATTTTCAAGCGTACATTCAACAGTGTATGTCTTTTTCCATTTTGCCGTTAATGTTATTTTATTATCAGATAAAGTTGAAGCAGAAAAAATACTGCTTATTGCATCTTTGTTATTTTCATTATCAATCTTAACATCTCCATAATACCAACCAGCAAAAGTACATCCTGCGCTTTCATCTTTTGAAGTTAAATTTGGTAAACTTGTACTTGAATCAAAAGTAAAATTAAGATCTGTATCTGGTAAACCGTCCCATGCCTTGATATCTCCTTGGGAAAGATGAATTGAATAATTTATTGGCTTTGTTACAACAGTAACATTCACATTACTTGCTGGTACTATAATTTTAGCAGTTGTTTTTGAATCACCATCAATTATTTCAAAATCATCATTGTCATGATTCCATTGAATTATTTCATAACCTGGTTTCAATTCTACCGAAAGAGTAACTGTTGAACCATATTTATATGAACCTGCTCCTGTTAGTAACTTAACTCCTGTATCATTTGTAGTGTCTCCATCTGAACGTTTGCTGGTAAATTCTACATTATAACTATTTCTATAATAATTATAGCTACATGAACTTGCACCATTACCGTCTATAGTAATAGTTCGAGGTTCTGGTGTTTTAAAGCCAGTTAAATCAATAACTTTTTTAGGTGTAACACTAGGTGTAACTTTTGTATCTGTTGTTCCTGTAAATTCTTGTTGATCTATAAGATCCCAACCACCATCAAGATTTTCTAAATAATAATAAACAGTGTATGGGGTAGTCGTATTTGCTGTCCAATGTGCATAAATACTCGTATTTTGTGTTATTTTAACAATTGTACTTTCATTAATTTCAGAACCACCATTTTCTTCTGTAAACCAGCCTACAAAAGTATAACCTGGTCTTTCTACATTCGCTAACCTACCATAAGATTGATCATACGTAACTGTTTTTGTTGTTGAATCATTTTCTGATGATACTAAGGAACCACCTGGGAACACAAAAGTAATTGTGTATGTATTTGCTTTCCAAGAAGCAGTAAATGTCTTATCACCTGTTGAACCTTTTGTTATTGTAAGATTTTTAACTGGTGCATCAGAATCATTTTCTTTCCATCCTTCAAATGTGTAACCTGTTTTTGCTTTTGGTTGAGGTAATGTAAAAGTATCTGTTTCAATTGTGTATAATTTTACGCTGCCTTCTTCCATTTCTGCATCGTTATATGTAATTGAATATTTAATTGCCTCAAAGTGAGCAATAAATTTAAGATCTCCTGTTGTTCCTGTCGTAACTTTGTAATTTGTGATTGGATCAGCATTAGAACCCTCTAATGTCCATCCTGTAAATGTATAACCATTCTTTGTTAATGCAGGTAATGTAAATTCATCATTAACTGTATAACGATCCTTTAAAGGATCATTAACAACTCCATCGTTTTGTACATAACTAACTGAATAGCTAATGGCTTCTGTTTTGACTTCAATGTTTATATTTTGCGCCGGCATACTGAATGTTAAAGAAGTTTTTTTGTTAGTAGAATTTTCTGGATAACTCCATGATTGAATTTGATATCCTGCTTTTAAATCAACTGAAACCGTAACTTCTTTACCGTATTTATAACTTCCTACGTTATGAGTTGTTTCAACACCTTCATCTGTTTGTAATGAAACTGTATAAGTATTTCTTGTGTATTTATATTCACATACTGTTGTTCCATCACCTTTGATTGTAACTTCGTTAAATTGATCAGGTGTAAATCCTTCTATTTCAATTGCTTCTGGTTGAGCTTTTTCATCTGTTGTTCCTGTAGCGTCAACTGTTTGATATTCTTCATATTTTTGACTATCATCAAGTGATTCAATTAAGTATTTTACTTTATAGGATGTATCTGTATTAGCTTGCCATTTTGCTGTAAGCTTTGTATCACTTGTAATATCTACTTGTGTTTCTTCAGTAATTGGTGTGTCTTTTAGATACCATCCAACAAATGTGTATCCTTGTTTTGTAGGTGTTTCTAATTTACCATAGGTACTATTATAAGTAACTGTTTTATCTTTAATTTTATTTCCACCATCTGTATCAAATGAAATTTGATATGTATTTGCTTTATAATAAGCTGTATATATTTTATTACCTGTTGTTCCTTTTGATAGTTTCATATCTTTTAATGGATTTGTTTGTGTTCCATCATTCCATCCAATGAATGTATAACCTTTCTTTTTAGGAATTGGTAATTGGTATTCATCTTGAACAGTATAGGTATTTTTTAAATTATCTGCTATACCACCATTTAATTCATAAGCAATAGTATAGGTATTGACTTTAGTAATTGCTTTTACTTTCATATCTTTTGTTATTGTTAGATTATTGGTAATAGGTTCATTATTGATTTCAAAATGATCAAATGTATATCCTTCTTTTACTTCAACATTAAATGCAGCATTTTGACCATAACGATAATTACCTTGTCCATTTGTTGAAGCAATACCGCTATCTCCATCAATTGTTAGAGCATATAAGTTTCTTTGATAATAATAATTAACAACAGTACTTCCATCACCTTTGATAATCACTTCTTTTTTACTTGGTGATTTAAACCCATCATAAATATGTGTATTAGGTGTTACTTGACTATCTGTTGTTCCATCTAATTGTTGGCTATCAACAAGCGTATAGTCATCATTATCAAGGTTTTCTTGATAGTGATTGACTTGATAAGCGGTATGTTCATTGGCTTTCCATGAAGCTTTTAAAGTCGTATCTTGCGTAATTTGTACTTTACTTTGGCTTGTTATATGAGTGTTATTTAAATACCAACCAACAAAAGTATAACCTTGTCTTGTAGGTGTTGGTAAATCACCGTAAGTTTGATCATAGGTTACTTCTTTAGTACCAAGAGCATTTCCACCTTGGCTATCAAATGAGATTTTATAGTTCTTTGGTGTCCATTTACCATAAAGATTTAAATCACTTGTAACTGTTGAGGATTCATGTTTAATAGTAAGATTACTATCTTCATACCATCCGTTGAAGGTATGTCCTTTTTTATTTGGGTTTGGATAATTAATTTCACTTGTAACTTGTGTTTCTAATAATTCATCTTGATTGTAGAAGTTAACTGTATATTTTGTTTCTTCTTTTGTATTTGTTTTTTCTTTTAATAATTCTTGTACTTCTTCTTTAGAGATAGAAAGTTCTTTTTTCCCATGTTTATAGATTTCAAGTAATGATTCTAATTCTTGTTTTGATAAACTACTGTAATCAATAGGATAAACAAAATCATTATCTTCTGTCGCATTTTTAGAAATAATATATTCACTTAGTTTATCTGTCCCATGTGTATCAACCGCATATCCTTTTTTTACAACAATAGGATCACTAATTGTTCCATCTGGGAAAACAAGTTCTGTTTTTACAGCTCCTTCATAAACATTAAGTGTTGCATAAGATTCTCCATTTTCATCATACTTAACAGCCACTTTAAAAACAGTACCTCTTACTGACATGATTGAATTTGGCGTTTCTACATTATATTTAGCTTTACTACTTAAAGGATTTTGGATTTCATTTAATTCATTTCCCTTTAATAAAGTAATCTTTGTACGTGAATTTTTTTCTGAACCTACAGAATCAATTTGTACTAATGAATTTGCATGACAATAAATATACTTATCAGAATCTAATGAAAAATAAGCTTTTGATTTACTATAAGTTTGTACCTTATCATCAGCAATCAATCTTAAATCATTATAAGGATCTAAAACCCCTACATCCTTTCTCTTTATTTCTACCTTACCAGCAAAATCAATTAATTTAATAATCCTAAATCCCTCTTCTTGATGGAAAGTGAAATAACAAAAAACACCAACACAAACAATAAATAAACTAAATATTGTTATAAATAGTTTTTTATTTTTCATTTATAAATCCTCCTCATTCTTTTCATCAATTAAACCGTTAACTTGATAAATTTCCACTTCTTTCGCTTTTCCCTTTAAAGAAACATTTCCTAACCAAGTAACATCAATTCTTCCCTTTAAACGCTCATATACTTTTTTAGATATGATCACTTGTCCAGCTTTTGCGACACCTTCTAATCTTGAAGCAGTATTAACTGTATCACCAATAGCCGCAAATTCAACACGGTACTCACTTCCCATGTTACCAATAATAGCTTCTCCACAGTTCACACCAACTCCAAAACCTATTTTTATTCCAGTCTTTTCATAAGAAATTCTTGCAATTTCTTCACTGCATCTTTGAATATCTAATGCTGTTTTTACTGCTTTATAAGTATAATCTTGTAAATCAAATGGTGAATTGAAGACCGCCATGGCTGCATCTCCAATAAACTTATCAAGTGTTCCTTGATTATTAAAAACAGCATTGGTAATATTTTCAAAATAATCATTTAATAAATCAACTACTTCTCTTGGACTTAATTTTTCTGATAACGTTGTAAAACCTCTTATATCCACAAAGAGAACTGCGATATCTTTAAGTGTTCCTCCTAAAGGAATATCAACTTGTCCTTGATTGATAGCCTGTTCCACAACATCTGGTGCCACATATTTTTTAAATGTACTAACAATTCTTCTTTTATCAACTAATTCTAAAATATATTCCCATAATATATTCATAACATAGAAGACAATAAGTGCTAAAACTGTTGTAATGATTCCAATTTCATAACCATTGAAAAAGAAGATTCTTGTAATCATTAAATGTGATAACAATGCACTAATTAATACAAGCAAACGATTGAATAATTGCAAATATTCAAATACTAATGCTACAGCAAAGACAAAACCAACAATATAAAGTGTTGAATAATATTTATCAACTGTCATATAGGTCTTTTGTGATAAAATAGCTTCAAAAATATTTGCTTGAATTTCAACTCCAAACATTTGTTTAGATTTTTCAATAGGTACTGTATAAGCATCTTGCATTCCCGTACTATAAGCCCCTACTAAAACCACGCTATTAGCAAAAATCTTTTTATCAACCTTCCCATTTAAAACATCAATAAAAGAAATAGTTTCATAATCTCCACTATGTGCTGTATATTTAAAATTAAATATATTTTGATCATTACATTCCGGTTCTTGTAATTTTAAATGATGATTCTTACAATACATACTTGCTAGTGTATATGAAAAATTATAATAATCTTTATCATTATAATTTACCTTTAATAAAGATGATCTTACTTTATTATCAGTATCTAAAATACTATTCGTAAATCCTTGTGTTGTATTTTCTTTTAAAGCCTCATAAGGTTCATCATAAGAATCAATATCGGTTGTTACTTCATTAAATTTAAAAGAACTTCCTACTAGAACATTTTGATCTTTACAAGCATCCGCAAATTCTTGATCTCCTTTAGATTCAATAGAACTTCCAAAAATAATATCAAAAGCAATAATCTCTGGCTTATGTGATTCATCTGATATTTGATGAATCAAATCACTATAAACACTTCGATTCCATGATCCAAAATTACCTAATGCATTCAATGTCTTTTCATCAATTGCAATAATCTTTACCTCTTCATTTGCTACTTCATCATTTCGATACCAAGCATCCATAACAATACGATCAAATGGATATAAAACATCATTCATTGTCAAATAAACCAATAAAAATATAAATGCAAAAAAGAGACAATACCTAAATAACTTATACTTTTTCATATTTTCTCCTTTTAAATCATTTTAAATAAACAAAATAATAAAACTGCAGTTATTGTATTTGATAAACCTGTCTTTATATAATCGTTTGTTTCTTTCTTTTTTGAAAAAGCAAAAAAGAAAAAACAACCTGTTATTACTACAAAGACTAAATATTGATTAAAACCAATAACTAAGGCCTGTATCATACCAAATAACTTTAATAATAAATGTTTCATTCCAAAGAAATTAGTTGGTTTTATATCTTTATAAAATAAAAGACAATTGGTA
>JAUNWT010000117.1 GCA_030540195.1 Bacillota bacterium
ATGGTTAATATAATTTGCGGTTGGCTGGTGTGTTGAATCTGCGGTTTAACAATCATCCTAATTTTCCTCTTAAAAAAGCACCAGATATTTTAGAGGGGATACTGATTTCACATCAATATCCCCCTTAATAATTTAGAGCGAATTTCGCTAAAGCACTCGATTATTTAGAGCGCCTGAATAAGTCGATTCTACTAATTATTCTTCAACGCGTCCTTTGTCTACATACATATTTTGGAAATAATTTTTGTATTCACCAGAAATGATGTTTTCCCACCATTCTTTGTTATTTAAATACCAATCAATTGTTTGAGGAATACCTGTATCAAAAGTATATTTTGGTTTCCATCCTAATTCAGTTTCTAATTTAGTTGGATCGATGGCATATCTCATATCATGACCTTTTCTATCAGAAACAAATTTAATTAATGATTCAGGTTTACCTAAAGCTTTTAAGATTGTTTTAACAACTTCTAAGTTTGTTCTTTCGTTGTGTCCACCAACATTATAAACTTCACCAACACGACCTTTTCTAATGATTAAGTCGATAGCTACACAGTGATCATAAACATGTAACCAGTCACGTACGTTTTCACCTGTACCATATACTGGTAATTCTTCATCATTTAATGCTCTAGAAATAATTAATGGAATTAATTTTTCTGGGAAATGGTAAGGACCATAGTTATTTGAACATCTAGAAATAGTTACTGGTAATCCAAAAGTTCTATGATAAGCTAATACAAATAAATCTGCAGAAGCTTTAGAAGAACTATATGGACTAGATGTGTGTAATGGTGTTTCTTCTGTAAAGAATAAATCAGGTCTATCTAATGGTAAATCACCATAAACTTCATCAGTAGATACTTGATGGTATCTTTTAATACCAAATTCATTACATGCATCTAATAAAGTAGTTGTTCCCATAACATTTGTTTTAACAAAGATTTCAGGATCTTCAATACTTCTATCTACATGTGATTCAGCTGCAAAGTTAACAACAACATCAAATTTTTCTTTTTTGAATAAATCAAAAATAAATTCTCTATCAGCGATATCACCTTTAACGAATTTATAATTTGGTTTACCTTCAACTGGTTTACAAGTTTCTAAGTTACCTGCATAAGTTAATTTATCTAAGTTAACGATCATATCTTCTGGATATTTATTAACCATATAATGTACAAAGTTTCCACCAATGAAACCTGCACCACCTGTTACTAAAATTTTCATTTATTTATCTCCTTCATATACAAATTGATTATTTGAATTTTCTAAAGTTGGTCCTGTTTGATCTTTTTCACTTAAAACAGGTTCAATACCATTTAATAATGATCCCCAATCAACATGAGCTGTTGGATCATCATAACGCATACCACCTTCAGATTCTTTATTATACACATTATCCACTTTATATCTAAATTCAACATCATCAGTTAAAGTTAAGAATCCATGGGCAAAACCTTGTGGAATAAAGAATTGACGATGATTTTCTGCACTTAATTCAACAGAAACCCATTCACCAAATGTTGGACTTCCTTTTCTAATATCTACTGCAACATCAATAACTTTTCCTTTAGTACAAGATACTAATTTAGATTGTGCATAAGGAGGGTTTTGCCAATGTAAACCACGTAAAGTTCCTTTTTGTGCACTAAATGACATATTGTCTTGTACAAAATCAACAGTAATACCTAATTTTTCATATTTAGGTTTTGAATAAGTTTCTGTAAAGTATCCACGGTGATCTCCAAAAACATCTGTTTCTACAATTAAAACACCTGGGATTTTTGTTTCAATAACTTTCATCTTTTTTACTTCCTTTTTATTGATCTATAAATTTTCCATCCATTACATCTTTTAAATACTTACCATATTGATTCTTTTTATAAAGTTCATAAGCAGTATTTAATTCATCTTTAGAAATCCATCCATTGTTATAAGCAATTTCTTCAAGACATGCAATTTTTCTGTTTTGATGAGTTTCAACAGTTTTCACAAAATTAGTTGCATCTACTAAACTTTCATGAGTTCCTGTATCTAACCATGTAAATCCTTGACCTAATAATTCAACATCTAAATTACCTTTTTCAAGATAGATTTTATTTAAGTCAGTGATTTCTAATTCACCACGAGCTGATGGTTTAATTTGTTTAGCGTATTCTACAACATGTTTATCATAGAAATAAAGTCCTGTAACTGCATAATTTGATTTAGGTTGAGCTGGTTTTTCTTCTAATGAAATCGCTTTTCCATTTTCATCAAATTCAACAACTCCAAATCTTTCAGGATCATCAACATAATATCCAAAGACAGTAGCGCCTTCTTCTTTATTAGCTGCTCTTCTTAAACGTTTTGATAAACCATGACCATGGAAGATATTATCTCCTAAGATCATTGCACAGGCTTCACCATCAATAAATTCTTCACCTAAAATAAAGGCTTGAGCTAATCCATCAGGAGATGGTTGCACTTTATATTGAAGTGAGATACCAAATTGATGACCATCACCTAATAATTCTTTAAAACGAGGAGTATCATCAGGTGTAGAAATAATTAAAATATCTTTAATTCCTGCATCCATTAAAATACTCAAAGGATAATAAATCATTGGTTTGTCATAAATTGGTAATAATTGTTTACTTGTTACTTGTGTAAGAGGATAAAGTCTTGTTCCAGATCCTCCTGCTAATACGATACCTTTCATTGAAGTACCTCCTTTTGTTTACTCTTAAACAATAAACCATGACGTTACGTAAGTGTCAATATAAAATATAAAATTTCTTCATTTTATCAATAAAAAATAGCCACACATAAAGTATGACTACTTTCTACAAATAAATAAACCACAATCTTTGGTAATTTTAATACCCTTATTTTTCACAATAAGTTCTTCAAGATAAAGTTGAAATTCTTTTAAACGATAACCTAAGTATTCCTTTTGATTGCCATGGCAACTCATAATATAATTCATCAATGCTTTGGCATCATCCACCATTAAATAATCATCATATCTTTTTAATTCAATATGTCTAAAATAAGGACTTAAAAGTTTCTTCCCATTTTCTAAGCCAAAATGATCAACAAGATCATTCTTTGATAATTGAATACGTGCATCAAAGTTTTGAACAATTTCAGTAATTTCTTTCATATGATTTTTACCATAGGTTGTACAATAAAAAGTTCCATAATCCTTAAGAACACGAGAAATTTCCAAAAGCCCAATATTCAAGTCTTGAAAATAGAATAAAACATGATTCGCAATTACTGTATCAAAAAAATGATTTTTAAAGGGAATGTTTTGGCCATCTAAGACAATATAATTATAATCATTGCCCAATTTCTTTCGTGTATCTTCTAACATCCCTTCACTAATATCTGATAAAAAGATTTCTCTGTTTCTTAGATTATAGGTATTATTTTCCCAAAGTTTTCCATTTCCACAACCAATTTCTAAAAGTTGATAAACGTGAGAAAAGTCTATCTGATGAAATAGCCATTCAAACCAACTCTCTTTATTAATAGAAAAATGGTCATGAAGATAAATACGAGATGATAAGTTTTGACTATTGAAATATTGTTGAATAATATTTTCATCATTATTTGTAAGATTAATGAGTTCAATAATCTTTTCCCAAGAAATTTGATCATGTTCTAAAATCTTTTCAGTACTTTTAATAGTTGCTTTTAAATTATTAAGATGATTCATTTTTTGATTGATTAAAGATGTTTGTAGTTTCAAAGATTCTTTAAAGCTTTCTTTATTATTATCTATAATAAGAGGATAGATTTCTTCTAATGAAAAACCTAATTCTTTTAAAGCAAGAATTTTCTGTAAAGTAATTAAATCTTTATTACAGTATTGACGATAACCATTGTCTAGAATATGTGATGGTTTTAAAAGTCCTATTTTATCATAATATCGAATTGTTCTTAAAGTGACACCTGCCATTTTCGCAAACTGTCCAGTTGTATAATATTTTTCCATATTTCTATTATAAAAGATAAAACGTAAAGATAATAGTAGAAAATTAGAAAAAGGTGTATGGGAAAATTAAAAAAATAGTGGGAAAATTGTTTAATTTTTTGGATTAAAAAAATATATAATACTATGTAGAATAACACTAACCGAGAAATCGCCTAATCGCAAATTATAATCCTTTTATGGAGGATTAAATATGATAGGAGAAAGAATACAGTATTTAAGATTGGAAAGAGAAATGACACAAAAGGAACTTGCAAAGGATTTAAAAGTTTCGTTAAAAACAATTCAATTCTATGAACAAAATAGAAATACCCCAGAAACATATATGATCGTTGCTCTAGCTAAATATTTCAATGTATCAAGTGATTATCTTTTAGGTCTTGTCAATACACCTATACCATTAGATGAAAGAGAGGCAGCCGCTAAAGATCATACTTATATGCCTAAAGAGTTTATGAAAAATAAAGAGACAAGAAAGGCATATAAAACGATAGTAGAGTATGTGAAATTAGTGCATCATATGAAATGACATATAAAATTGCACTCTTGGATGATGAACTTGATTTTTTAAAGAAACTTAGCGCGTGTTTTCGAGATTATCCTCAAATAGAAACTTATTGTTTTACAAATCCTGATGAATTAATTAAAGAGATTGCTAACTTCGATGGGGTTTATATTGATTATGAAATGGACCACATGACAGCATTTGATTTTTTTGAACAAACAAAAGAAATGAAATATTTAAAAATCATTATTACTAAATATGATTACGTTGTTTATAAAAGTTTTGATTATAATATTTTTGATTTTGTTAGAAAAACCTAACTAAAGATAAATGTTGGTAAGTATCTTTTGAAAAACTAATCAAAT
>JAUNWT010000118.1 GCA_030540195.1 Bacillota bacterium
GAGATACAATGAACTAATATGAAAAAAGTTATTAGTTTAGGAAGGAAATTATATGGAGAATTATTTTGAGATTCATTACAATGCAATAAAATATCCGATAGATTCGGAAAAAAGCAGAGGATTACGAAATGCTCAATTAGGTGCAATTCATGCAATATCATCCTTTTTTACAATCAATAAAAAGGATACGGCTATTGTCATTATGCCTACAGGATCAGGAAAAACAGCTGTGCTTATGTTGGTGCCATATTTAATCCGAAAACAACGAGTATTAGTTGTTACGCCGAGTAAAATGGTTCGTGGACAAATTGCAGAGGATTTTTCTGAGCTTAGGACATTGTGTGTAGCTAACGTATTTAATACTTCAATAAAAAAGCCTAAAGTTTTTGAACTGGAGCATTTGTATACCAAGGAGTATCAAAAAGACTTAGAGCAAGCAGATGTTATTGTTGCTACACCTAGTTGTGCACTCAGTCTAAGTGAATCTGATTGGGCGAAAGAGAATATTGATTTGGTGGAAGTTGATGAAGCTCATCATACTCCAGCTAAAACATGGCAACAAATATTGGTAAATTTATCTGTGGCAACGCATGTGCTGTTTACAGCAACACCGTTTAGGTTGGATTGAAAAGAGTTGACCGGTGAAATAGTATATGACTATCCACTTTCAAAGGCATACGAAGATGGTATTTTTGGCGAAATACAATATGTTCCTGTGGAAAGTGGAACGGATAATGATTTGTGCATTGCAAAAAGAGCCGAAGAGGTATTGCTGAATGATAGAAAAGCTGGATATGAACATTATTTGATGGTACGTACGGATACTAAAATAAGTGCTGAAAAACTAGAAAAGTTATATAAGGATAATACTTCATTGAAACTTCTAAAAGTGGATAGTTCAATGAGTAACTCTAAGGTTAGTCATATTTTGAAATCGTTGCATTCCGGGAAACTGGATGGAATTGTGTGCGTAGATATGCTAGGAGAAGGATATGATTTTCCGAATCTTAAAATTGCAGCAATACATGCTCCTCATAAATCGCTTGCGAGTACATTGCAGTTTATTGGTAGGTTTGCTCGGACAAATGCAAAGAATGTAGGAAAGGCAAAATTTATCGCAGTAAATAATGAAGAATTAGAAATTGAAAACAATTTACTTTATTCTAAAGATGCTGTATGGCAGGATATGATTATTGGAATGAGTGAAGGAAAGAATAAAAGTGAACAGCAAAATAGAAACTATTATAAAGAATATGTTGTGGAAGATGAGCGTATTCTTGAATGTGTCCCTGTTCATGCGATTAGACCTAATTGTCATGTGAAAATTTATCGTTCTATAAACTTTGATATAAATGCCGAATTTCCAATTGTTTGTAATGTAGCAGGAAGAATATTAAGAAATAAACAAGAAAATACGGTAGTAGGAATAGGCTTGGAATATGTTTCGCCACTTTGGATGGGAAATGGTGATAAGGTCAATCTTGAATATATTTTATATATAATACATTATCAAACAGATACTCATATGGTACATATATATTCGCAAAAACATTCTGAAGCAATGTATGATGAATTGGTATCGTCATTTTGTGGTTCTTATGAGCCAATACCAAAATCGGAAATATATAAAGTATTGGGTAAACTTAAAAATTTTGAGATTTTTAATTCAGGAATGCAGAGTAAACAATCCCAATCAGGAGAATCATATAGAATAATGGCAGGTTCAGATGTGAGTGATGCAATTGATAAAGATTCGGGAAGAATGTATTCTGCTGGGCATGCGTTTTGTAAAGCAGTAGATGATACGGAAGGAGATATTACAATTGGATATAGTAGTGCTTCAAAAGTTTGGAGTAGCGCTTACAAAGGATTAAAAGATTATATACAATGGTGTGATGGTTTGGGGAATAAAATAGCAAATAAAGATTTAAAAGTAAAAACAAATACAAATTTTGATTTTTTACCTCAGCCCAAAGCTCTTGTAGAATATCCGGAAGATATCTTTTATGCAGATTTTACTGCAGAAACATATAATTGTGATCCTGTTATTAAGTATCGTAGAAAAAATTTGGATTATGAGTATTGCAGATTAACGGATGCGATGGTTGTGGTGAAAAAATGTGAGAAGGCAAAAGTGTTAGTTGAGGTTTCTGTCGAAGAAATTTCAGAGAACTTGGAATGTGATATAAAAGCCAAATATAGAAGTTTGGGAAATACATTTATTGTGTGTTCAGGAAAAGAAGAAATACCAATGGATAAATTTCTCACGGAACAACCACTAATATATAAAACTGTAAAAGACATGACGATAACAGGTGTCGATGTAATTGAAGGTGATTTTGAGGGCGAGTTATTTGACAGTAGTATAATAGAGGGTGTTGATTGGGAAAGTTATAATACAGATTTAAAATTGGAATTTAGAAAAAATGAAAGCGATACGAAGGTTTCAATTCAGGATGCATTATATAAAATTCTAGAAGCAGATGAAAGATTCAAATATATTATATATGACCATGGCTCAGGTGAGATGGCAGATTATATTACAATTTATGAGACAAATAATGAGTTGGTTGTCGAATTGTATCATGTCAAAAAAATGGGCTCATCTTCTTATAACAATAGTGTTGGTGATGTATATGAAGTATCGGGACAAGCAATGAAGTCTGTAACATGGTTTACGACAAAAGGAAAGTTACTTGAAAAGTTTGCGAGTCGTCATAAAGCTGGGCATTGCATAGTGAAAAAAGGTGGGAATTTTGAGAGTATGATAAAAGAGATAAAAACGTCTGGAAAAGTATTGCGAGGATGTATTTGCATAGTGCAACCAGGGATAAAGAAGGACAAAGCTATATCAGATAGAATTCAAGAAGTACTAGCAGCAACAGATTCGTATATAAAAAAAGCTGGTAAAGTTAATCGGCTTAGAATAATGGGAAGTATTTAAATAATAACAGGAATAAGATATATCTCTCACCAGTAGCAAAAGAAGTCTGTAACTGGTGAGATAAGAATTATGTTGTCAATTCATTCATAGCATCCGTATAATCCTGCAATCTGTTTTCTATCAATGTAAGTTTGGCATACAGAAGAGGTGATTTTCTTGCCAGCCGATAAAGATATTCAGTGTTATTCGGGTCATCAAAGGTAACGGAGGAATTACATTCTTTACAACGGATAATAAGAACAAAGTTATTATTACCATTATTTATAATGATGGAGTTTGTGGTCGATTCATACATGCCAAATTGAAAATTAAGATTATTGTTCATGATGTTCGCCTTTATTCTTAATTTCTTTGAGTAAAGAAAAAGGAAAGACTTTTGAATCGTCTTCCTATTTCTTTCTTTTTTAATTTTTTATTCTTTAACACATTAATAATCTATCTCATTATAATTATTTGAATCGAGAACAATTTTATTGTTTTGATATTGCTTTTTAACTTTTTGTTCAGCTCCTTCTTGGAAACTTGCTTTAATATTTGCTTGTTTCAGTAATTTCTATTGTATATATTTTATTTATGTTTCGAATTTCTTTCATAAAAAGATATTAAATGATAGAATGTTATTTTAGTCCTTTATTTGGAAGATAAATATTTTCTGCATCATAATAAATTTCTAAAGGATGATTATATATTTGATCAATATTTTTGAGATTACTGATAAACAAACTAAGGTCACTATCTTTGTTGGATGTTAATTTTTTCATTACTTTTTTTGTACTTTTTTTCTTTTCTTTTGAAATATTTTTTCCAAAATCGGTTAATGCCTCATCTAATTGAAAATCTCCTAGAAATGGGATATTAGAAATCACTTTGCCAGTATCTTTTGAAAATGATGATAATCCTTTGAGAAATTGATTTTCGATTGAATTATTTGAATAATTTTCCAAGGCATTATAGCATTCTGTGTAAAATAAACGATATTCGTTTGATGATTCTTGAATTTTATTAATAACCTTTTTTAAAAAATTGGAATTAAAAGATTTTAGAAGAAGTACCTCTATAAAACTTGAATAGGCATATAAATAGTTTGCTAATTTGTAATAGATGAACTTACTTTGGACTTTAGATATTTTATCTTCGTTATTAAAATTTAGATGAATTGGATCATTATTGTTTAATAACTCGTTTATTTGAGATTTGTAAAATTTAATATTTGATAAAGAATTTCGATTAATATTTTGTACTAAATCTAGTTTTGAATTTATGAATTTTTCATTTTCAAAGTTATATTTATAATTATTTAAAACATCTCCTAGTATTTCTAAATCAGCAATTAGTTTAGATTCTTTATCTGCATTTAAAAAATCTAAGATTTCTTCCTGTTTTTCTTTTATGGAATCTAGTTTCATATCAATAGATTTTAAAGCAACTGCTGTAGCAATAAACATTGGGTTAATAGGTAATGTCATATTACATTCAACAGGAATACTTTCAACTTTTTGCAACCTTGATTGGCCAACAATTCCATTATTTACTATTGTTCCTATAAATCCATTTCCATCTTTAGCTTTAGCTAATTGACCTTGCTTCCCATTAAAGAATAGTCTGTATAATCCTTCTTGACCTGCAATTTCATTGCTTAAATCATAATTAAAAGTTTGATTTACAGTTCTAAAAAAAGGAGTGATAGATGAAAAAGCTCCACCTAATAAAGAAATATCAGATAAAGATATTTTTGTATGTTTTTTATTCTTTTTAAAATCTAAATTTGGTAAGTAACTAACTTCTAATGTGGATTTGATTATTTCATTTTTTGTTTTATCACTCATATCTTAAGACCTCAATGCATTTTTGATTTTATAAATTCTTGTAACAATTATATCATATATATTTTTTATAT
>JAUNWT010000021.1 GCA_030540195.1 Bacillota bacterium
GTGTTTGTGTCTGCGTTGGCGCAGTTCAAACGCAGAAATGGAGGAAAAAATGAAAAAACTGAATAAAAAGGTTCCTATAATCGGTGGTGCTATTATAGGAGTGATATTGGTTATTTATATCATTTTATGTTTTCTAGCATCTGGCAATGGTTTTATCAAGAATATGACTATCAATGGCATTAAAGTCAATAATATGTCTAAAGATGAAGTCGTGAGTCTTCTTGAAAAACAATATAAAAAAGATCAAGATGATCTTTTATTAAATCTTAAAGCGGATGGTAAGAAATATCAAATTGATATGACAAATAATGTTAAGATCGATATTGATAAAGAAGTTACAGCTATTCAAAAGAAATATAATAACTTCTTTACGAAAGGTTATCATTATTTATTGAATCATAATGAAAATATTTCTATTAATATAAAAGATAAAAAAACACTTAACCAAGCCATCAAAGATTCTAAAATATTAGAAGATTCTACGTTAGTTCCTACATCTTATAAAGTAGAAAAAACAAAAGTCATCTTTACTAAAGGTAAAAGTGGTAAAGCGGTTCAACAAAAAGATGTTTACAACACAATTGAAACAGCCTTAAAAAATTATGATTTTAAAAAGACTTTCACAATTAAACCTTCATCTGTAACTGAAGATGAAAGTGTTATGAAAACAATTTATAAATCTTTATCTAAAGAAGGTAAAAATGCAACTTTAGATAAAAATGATAATTATAAAATTGTAGCTGAACAATATGGTGCTAAATATGATTTAGATGATTCTATTAAAGCTTTCAATAAAGCAAAAGAAGGAGAAGATTTTGAAATAGCTTGTAAAGCGATTGTTCCTTCAATTACAAAAGAAGATTTAGAAAAGAATTTATTTAAAGATGTTTTAGGAGAATATACGACAAATGTAAGTGGTTCTTCGGTAAGAAAAAATAATGTGCGTTTAGCGGGAGAAAAATGTAATGTTATTTTACTTCCAGGAGAAGAATTCTCTTATAATCAAACGGTTGGAAAAAGAACTAAAGAAAATGGTTTTGGTGAAGCAGGAGCTTACTTAAATGGAGAAACAGTTCAAGAAGTAGGTGGAGGGGTTTGTCAAACTTCTTCAACTTTATATAATGCTGTTGTTCTTGCTAACTTAAAAGTAACAGAAAGATCAAATCACACATATATTTCAAGTTATGTCCCAATTGGTAGAGATGCTACTGTATCATGGGGTGGACCTGATTTTAAATTTAAAAACAATCGCGATTATCCAATTAAAATTGAAGTAAGTTATGCTAATAGTAAATTAACTTGTAAAATTATTGGAACAAATGTTGATGGAAGTTATGTGAAGTTTACAAGTGAAAAAACTGGAGATGTTGGTTTCAATACCAAATATGAAAATGATGATACAATTCCTGAAGGTCAACAAGTAACAAGAACAGCTGGTTCAAACGGGGGAAGAGCTGTTTCATATCGTCTTGTTTATGATAAAAATGGAAATCTTATTTCTAAAAATAAAGAAGCCAGCAGTTATTATAAAGGACATGATGCTTTAATTGCCGTAGGTACAATGAAAGTGGAAACACCAACAGAAACAACACCTGAGACAACAGAACCTTCATCACCTGAGACAACAACACCGGAAACTCAACCGGTTGAAAACACGACAACAGAATAAAAAAATAAGGAAGTGAGGCAAAATCACTTCCTTTTATAATAGTTGTAAAGTTTTTAAAATATAAAGCCACATCGTTATGGAAAAACCACTAAAGATGGTTGTCAGCATCACCACTGTACTGGTAATTATTCCTGTATGTCCCATATTTTTTGCCATAACAAAGCATGAAACAGTCGTTGCTGAACCAAGCATGACAAGGATAGCTATGAGCTGTTCTCCTTGGAACCCTAAATAGATGGCAAGAGGTAAAAACATCGCACAGAAGCCAAATAATTTAATAAATGAGGCACAGAGAGCAGGCTTTAAATCACCAAGTGCTTCTTTATAATTAAAAGTTGCTCCCATGGCCATAAGTCCTAAAGGTGTTGCTACATTTCCAATCGAAGTCACGGTCTTATCTAACATCGTTGGCATTGGTAAATGAAATAAAGACCATAAAATACCAACGACAATGCCAATAAGTATTGGATTTGTCAAAATACCTTTTATTGTCTTAAGCCAAACTTCTTTACTTAATCCTTTTCTTTCTGGTGAAAAGAAAGAAAGAACAACAACAGCCATAATATTATATAAAGGTACACTACCAATAATCATTAAAGGGGCCATGGTTGCTTTTCCATAAACATTTTGAATCAAGGCAATACCAAGTAAAGCTGCTGAACTACGATAACTTGCTTGAATGAATTCTCCTTGATTTTGTTTATTCTTTAATAAAAAAGAAAGTAAAGTAACAATACAAATACTTAAGATTGTAATGAAAAAACAAAATAAAACGAATTTTGTATCCCAAATCGTTTTAAAATCTAATGTTGCTAGATCCTTAAATAATAAAACAGGTAGGGGAATTAAAAAGACAAACTTATTCATTCTAGAGGCAAAAACATCATCAATAATGCCTATCTTCTTAAAAAACATTCCTAATACGATCATCGCAAAAACAGGAACAGTCGCATTTAAACTAAAAATTAAATTTTCCATCATTTCCTCCCTAAAGAAAAAACCGCATTCGCGGCTTAATCTACATATGAGATTGTCATATATCTATTTTTTCCTTCACCTTTAGATTCAGTTTTTAAATGATCCATCTTCGCAATTTCTTGATGCATTACTTTTCTTTCATCTGCAGGCATAGGATCTAATTTTAAATCAGCTTTTGTTCTTAAAACAGTCTTACCAAATCTTCTTGCCATACTTGCAACTTTTTTATAACGTTCTTCTTTATAACCATTGATATCAACACTTACTTCTAAACGTTTTTTAAATGTTGTACTTACAGCATTTTTGATAATGAAGTTAATAGCTCTTAAAATAACCCCAGCTTTTCCAATTAAAATAGAGTTATTGCTTGTATTAATATTGCAATAAATTCTACCATCTTGAACATAAGAAACAGTTTCTACTTCAAATTGCATATCTGTTAAGATTTTTCTTACAAGATTTTCAATATATTCTTGAACCATTTCAACTGTCCAACAAGCAATTTCAGCTTTTTTACTAAATAAACCTTTAGTTTCTAAAGTAACTTCATAATTTAATTGATCAATTGTTACACCTAAATCAAGGCATGCTTTACTTACAGCATCATCTACTGTTTTTCCAGTATAAGTTTTCATATAAATACCTCTATTTATTTTTTATTTTGTCTTTTTGTTAAATAATTTGTATTTGCTTGATCAACTTCTTTTTGTGCTTTTTCAACATGGTAAATATAGATATACCAAGTTCTAACAATTGTAATAATGTTTGTTGTCATCCAATAAAGTGACATTGCTGCAGGCATGATTGCTGCAAAGTAAATGATAAATAATGTCATGAAATTATTCATCATGTTCATTGATTGCATTTGTGATGTTTCTCTATATTTTGGATTTCTTCTTGACATGATTGTGTTGATTTTCATCGCAAAATATTGAGTTAAAGCAACAATGGCAAGTAATACAATATAAGCGATCTCGAATTTGAATACGTGATCGATTGGTTTAGCACCTAAGTTAATACCAAACATATTTGTTTGATATAAGATTTCAATACGTTGAACGGCTTGCCACATTGCAAACATAATTGGTAATGTTAAGAATGTTGTAAATGAAGCCAACATACTGATATCATTTTTCTTATATAAAGCTTGAATTTCTGCAGACATTCTCATTTGAGAAGTTTGATCTTTTCTACCTTTATATTTATTTTGAATTCTTTCCATTTCTGGTTGAATCAATTGCATCTTTTGTTGAGATACTGTTGATTTAATCATAATTGGTAAAATGATAATATTAATTAAAATAGTAATTAAAATAACACCTAAAGCAATATTATTTAATAAAACATCTCCTAAATAAATAATACTTTTAGAAATAGGAATAACTAATAAGAAATCAAAAATTCCTGATTTCAAAGACCATGGTGTGTTTAAGTTAATTGCTCTTTTAGCAATCAGTTTACCACTTGAATCAAGATTTGCTGTACATCCAGTTAGGGCTACAACAAATAAAACTAAACAAATAATTTTAAAATATTTTTTAGTTTTGTTATCTAAGATCATTTGCTGATCTCCTTTCTCTTTACTTTTTTGTACAAATACTCCAATTCTTTTTTATTTTCTATATATGTATTATCTAAGAATCTCTTTCTTACAATTACTATATAGTCAAATTCTTCCTCAAAATGAAAACATTCTTGAATCATCATGCGTAACTGTCTTTTAATTTTATTTCTAGTAACAGCATTTCCTAATTTCTTACTTACAGAAATACCAACGCGTCCGTGGCCCATTTGATTTTCATCTTTATAAATAATAAAACAAGAATTCGCAAAACTCTTTTTTCTAGCAATGATCTTGCTAAAATCTTCATTTCTTTTTACTCTAAATTCTTTTTTCATAAAATTTTAGAAAAAAATCCACCGTAAAGTGGATTTTAAATTAAGCAGTTAATACTTTTCTTCCTCTTTTACGGCGACGTGCGATTACTTTTCTTCCACCAACAGTTGCCATTCTAGCTCTAAAACCATGAGTTTTTGCTCTTTTTCTTTTATTTGGTTGATATGTTCTTTTCATATTTTACACCTCCAAAATTCATTTTCTTTTTATACAAATAACATATGCCTCCATATTTTATATGAATTATTGTGACAAGTCAATTCTAAATTCTATATTTCTAACCGATTATTCTACTTTTTTTATCGTTACACAATCTCTTCTCCATTTTTATCCTTTAAAAGATGTTCACAATTGCTTGTGCACTCTCTTTATTTAAAGAAATTCACTTTTTGAATGTGAACTTTTTATAAAATTTAACTTTCTATTAATATTCACATACTTCTTTTTTGTGTGAATAAACAAAAAGACACTCCTTTTTTTGATATTCACAATGTGAATTTATCTTTTCTTAACAAATTTTCTTAAATTCACATAGCAAAATTGTACTAAATTTAAAACTTTACACAAAAAAAGCCCTTAAAAGAGCTTGATTCCTTTTATAAATTCACAATTTCTTCTTATACCCACAACAATGTGCACATTTGATTGTGACTTTTTATGAAATATCAATCATGTTTTTCTTTACTTCTATTAAGAAAAGTGCAATTTTTAGCGAAAATACGTGCTTTTTTCTAAAATTCACATTGTGAACTTACGATTTCTTAACATTTCGACAATCTTCTTGTTTATTCACGCTTTAATTCACAGGGTGAATGAAGTTATTCATACATGTGAATGAGTAAAAATTATGATGATATCAAGTACTTTTTCTTTGTGAACTTCCTTGTGCACATTGTTTTTTTATTCCATACATCATGCACAAAGTTCACAAATGACAATATTCATATGAATTTTTTATTTTGTGAATAATGTGAATAAGTACCTTAAATTGTTGGTATAGGTCACTTTTTTTGTGAATAAACTTGTGCATGAACTGTGGACAGGTTTTTTTTGCTTTCAAAGTTGTTCTTTCTTCTATATAATTGAGGCGAAAAGGAGTTAAAAAAAGTGCAAGATTTAAAGAAAATTTGGACATCTTGTGTGGACACTTTAGAAAAACATAACATAGTTGAAGATAAGATTATGTTAGATTCACTATTTAGACCAGCAACTCTAGAAGCAATTGAAGATAATAAAGTCACAATAACAACAGATTTACAATGGAATATTGATCCTATTTTAGAAAAACAAGCAGAAATTGAATCAATTCTTTCTAATTCTTTTTCTAAACCGGTCACAATTAATGTTCTTTCGAAAGAAGAATATAATAAAAAGAAGTTAAAACAAAAGAAAGTTCCTAAAATCGACAGTCATTTACATCCAGATATGACTTTTGATAACTTTATTGTGGGTAATTCAAACCGTATGGCGCAAAATGCGGCTTTACTTGTTTCCACAAATCCTGGAAAGAACTTCAATCCTTTATTTTTATATAGTCATCCAGGACTAGGGAAAACCCATTTATTGAACGCTATTGGAAATTATGCGAAAAAGAAAAATCCTGATTTAGTTGTTCGTTATATTACTTCTAAAGATTTTGTTGATGAAATCATTAATTCAATTAAAACAAATACGACAGATGATATTTATAGTTATTATCGTAATATTGATATTTTATTAATTGATGATATTCAATTTTTATTTGGTAAAGAAAAAAGTAGTGAAATGTTCTTTCATATCTTTAATGAAATTATTAATAGTAATCATCAAATCGTTATTACCAGCGATAAAATGCCTGATGAATTACAAGGGATTGAAGAACGTTTAATTAGTCGTTTTAAATCTGGTTTATCTTTTGGTATTGATCCACCAGAATTTGAAACTGCAAAAGCAATCTTAGAGAAGAAAATTGAAAATCTAGGTAATACATCTTTAGTTATTACAGACGATGTTTTAGACTTCATGGTTATGAATTATTGTAATGATATTCGTTCTTTAGAAGGTCAATTAAAACGTTTATTCTTCTGTAGTATCATGGAACAAACAGATTACATAGACATGAATTTTGCTTCTGAAGTCTTTAAAGATCAAAAAACTATAAAAAAAGCACAAGAACCACTTACAAAAGAATTTATTTTAAAAACAACAGCCGAGTTCTACTATCTTACAATTAGTCAAATTATTTCTAAAAATAGAACCCGTAACTTAGTAACACCTCGTGAAATATGTATGTATTTAATGAGAGAATTACTTGATATCACATTTAGTGAAATTGGTGTGACTTTCTCTAATCGAGATCACTCTACTGTTATGAAAGCTTGTAAAAGAGTAGAAACTAAAATCAAGAAAGATCCTGATTATAAACTTGCTGTTGATAAGATCAAACAAAAGTTAGGCACACTCTAGTGCACAATATCAACATGAAATGCACATTACTATTCATATAAAAAACATTGATAAATACAAGATAAATTGTATTTGTTCACATTGTTCATATGCTAATAGTAATAAAAACTTATTTTTTAATTATATAAATATAGGAGGTCAGTATGCATTTTAAAATTAAAAGATTAAAATTATTAAACGCTTTATCTAAAGCAACCAGAGCAGTTTCTGTTCGTAGTCCTTTACCTGTTCTTACAGGAATTAAATTTGATTTAAAATCAGATCAATTAATTCTTACAGGTAGTGATAGCGATATTACAATTCAAACAATTATTGATCAAGATGATGATTTAGAAATTATTAAAGAAGGTGCTGTTGTTTTAAATAGCCGTTATATCTTTGATATCGTTAGAAAGATCAATAGTGATGATATTGAAATTGAAATCATTGATGGATTACTTACACGTATTAAAGGAAGTCAAATTGAATATAGCTTAAATGGGACTGATGCTGTGGAATATCCTAGAATTGATTTAAGTAAAACAGGTACACATTTTATTATGAGTTCACTTGTTTTAAAAAATATTATTGGTGAAACAAAATTTGCTGCCAGTGATAAAGAAACAAGACCTATCTTAACTGGTATTAACTTTAAAGCTCATGATCATGTTTTAGAATGTGTTGCGACAGATAGTTATCGTTTAGCTAAAAAAATCATTTCTATTGATGAAGATGTTACTTTTAATATTACGATTCCTAAATTAAGTTTAGATGAAATTAGTAAGATTATTGAAGCTGATGAATCTATTGAACTTTATGTTTCTGATCGTAAAGTATTATTTGTTTTAGGTAAAAATATTATTCAAACACGTTTGATTGATGGATCTTATCCTGATACAACACGTTTAATTCCTTTAGAATTTGATTATGAATTAGATATTAATCGTTCTGATTTATTAAATGCGATTGATCGTGTTTCTTTATTATTAAATGAACAAAATAATATTGTTAAATTAGATATGTCTAATGAACAAGTTATTTTATCTTCTTATCAACAAGAAATTGGATCTGTAGAAGAAAACTTATCGACATCTTTCTATAAAGGTGAACCACTTACGATTTCATTTAGTAGTAAATATGCAAACGATGCGATTAAATCATTTAGTGGAGAAAAAGTTAAGATTTCATTTACTGGAGAAATGAAACCATTCATTATCAAAGATTTTGATTCTGATGAATTATTACAACTTGTTTTACCAGTAAGAACATATTAAGAAGCGAAAGCTTCTTTTTTTTAGTTTTTTTAGGGTCTCTTTGTTTCTATTGGTATTAATTTTTATTTTAAGAGCTTTTTTATAGAAAATGATTTTTGGTATTAGAAAATAAAAATAGCGAATATAACGCAAAATTTTGAATTTTTATCATTTTTATGATATACTTACTGAGTACAATTATATAGAAAAGAAGGGTTATTATGAAAGAAATACCAATAAGAGATGAATATATTAAGCTAGACCAATTTTTAAAATTTGTTAATGTGGTATCAAGTGGCATTGAAGCAAAAATAATCATTAAAGATGGTCAAGTAAAAGTAAATGGTGAAGTTGAATTAAGAAGAGGAAAGAAACTTCATGATCAAGATGAAGTGGAAGTAAATGGAGAACATTATATTATAAATGCTCATCAATAATTTAGAACTTTCTCATTTTAGAAATTATGATCATTTTTTTATTGAATTTGATAAAGGTATTAACATTTTAATTGGTGGGAATGCACAAGGAAAAACAAATATTATAGAAGCGATTTATCTTTTATCTGTTTGTAGATCTTTTAGAACTCATATCAATGATCAAATGATTCAATTTGATTATAGCTTTGCAAAGGTAAAGGGGAATATTTATTCCAATCAAAGAAATCATCAAGCAGAGCTTGTTTTATCTAAAGAAAATAAAAAAGCGAAGATTGATGGAAAAGATATTTTAAAGATATCTGAATATGTTGGGTATTTAAATGTAGTGGTTTTTGTGCCGGATGATCTATCTTTAGTAAAAGGATCACCAAGTACGAGAAGAAAGTTTATTGATTTAGAACTATCTAAAATATCACCTATTTATGCTTTTTATCTTGCTAAGTATAATCGTTTATTAAAAGAGAGAAATCAGTATCTTAAATTATTAAGTAAGAAAAATGGGAAATATGATGATTATCTAGAGACAATAGATGAACAAATGGTAGATGTTCAATTAAAGATTATAGAAAAAAGAGAAAACTTTATTGAACGTCTTTCTAAAAATGTCAAAGATATTTATAAATCTATTGCAGATAAGCAAGAGTATGTTGATTTGCATTATCTTTGTTTTATAAAAAAGAAAGATAAAGAAGAATTATTGAAATTGTATCAGAAAGAATTTTCAAGAGATCTTAAGTATTTAAGTACGACTCAAGGAATTCATAAAGAAGATATGAAAATAATGATTGATCAAAAAAGTGCACATCAGTATGCTTCCCAAGGACAACAAAGAACAATTGTTTTAAGTATTAAGATTGCTTTACTTGAGCTAATAAAAGAAGAAATAGGGGAATACCCCATTCTTTTATTAGATGATGTTTTATCAGAACTTGATGATCAAAGAAAAACGAAGTTGTTAGATATTTTGAATAATCGTATTCAAACCTTTATTACAACAACTTCTATTGATGGAATAGAACATCATGTGATCAAAGAAGCAAAGAAGATCAATATAAATCGCAAGGAGGAACAATAATGGCAGAAGAAAATAAAGTACAACATAGCTATGATGAATCTGACATTCAGGTCTTAGAAGGACTTGAAGCCGTAAGAAAAAGACCAGGTATGTATATTGGGACAACATCATCTCGTGGGTTACATCACCTTGTATGGGAAATCGTTGATAACTCGATTGATGAAGCTTTAGCGGGATATGCAAGTCATATTAAAGTTATTTTAAAAGATGATGATGTCGTTGAAGTAATCGATGATGGACGTGGGATGCCAACAGGTAAACACGCCAAAACTGGTAAATCAACAGTAGAAACAATCTTTACGGTATTACATGCTGGTGGAAAATTTGGTGGCGGTGGCTACAAAGTTTCCGGTGGTCTACATGGTGTTGGGGCTTCTGTTGTTAATGCCTTATCTTCATGGTTAGAAGTTAATGTTTATCGTGATGGAAAAGAATATTATCAAAGATTTGAAAATGGAGGAACACCTGTTGCCCCATTAAAAGAATTAGGTCCAACAGATAAACAAGGAACAAAAGTTACTTTTAAAGCAGACGGAGAAATCTTTAAAGAAACAACAACTTATGATTATGAAGTATTAAGACAAAGAATTAGAGAACTTGCTTTCTTAAATAAAGGACTAAGAATTAGTTTAACAGATTTAAGAGATGGTCAAAATCGTGAACATGATTATATGTATGAAGGTGGTATTAAAGAATACGTTGCTTATATCAACAAAAATAAAACACCAATTCATGATGAAATCATTTATGTCGAAGATATGCAAAATGATATTAAGATTGAAGTATCTATGCAATATAATGATGGTTACCAAGAAAACATCTATTCTTTCTGTAATAACATCAATACTCATGAAGGTGGGACTCATGAAGAAGGTTTCCGTTTAGCACTTACACGTGTAATCAATAACTATGCAAGAAAAGGAAACTTCTTAAAAGAAAAAGATGATGCTTTATCAGGAGAAGATTGTCGTGAAGGTTTAACAGCGATTATCTCTGTTAAACATCCTGATCCACAATATGAAGGACAAACAAAAACAAAATTAGGAAATGCGGAAGTAAGAAAAATTGCATCAAGTATTATTTCTAAATCATTAGATCAATTCTTATTAGAAAATCCTGATACCGCAAAAATCATTGTAGAAAAAGCCATCGTTGCTTCTCATGCGCGTTTAGCTGCAAAGAAAGCACGTGAAATGACAAGAAGAAAAACAGGAATGGAAGTTACATCATTGCCTGGAAAATTAGCGGATTGTTCATCAAGAGATGCCAGCGAATGTGAAATCTTCATTGTCGAAGGGGATTCTGCCGGAGGTAGTGCGAAGATGGGACGTGATCGTCGTATTCAAGCCATCCTACCACTTCGTGGTAAAATCTTAAACGTTGAAAAAGCACGTTTAGATCGTGTTTTATCAAGTGATACGATTCGTAGTATGATTACTGCTTTTGGTACAGGTATTGGTGAAGATTTTGATATTAATAAATTACGTTATCATAAAATCGTTATTATGACCGACGCCGATGTCGATGGAGGTCATATCCGTATCTTAATGTTAACGTTCTTATATCGTTATTTAAAACCTTTAATTGAAGGTGGCTTTGTTTATGCCGCTCAACCTCCACTTTATTTATTAAAACATGGAAAAGAAGAACATTACTTATATAGTGATGAAGAACTTGATGATTTAAGAACAAAACTTGGTGAAGGTGCGAAGTATTCAATTCAACGTTACAAAGGTTTAGGAGAAATGAATGCGGATCAATTATGGGAAACAACAATGGATCCTGAACATCGTATTTTAAATCGTATTGAGTTAGATGAAGCAATGGAGGCAGATATGATTTTTGATATCTTGATGGGTGAAAAAGTTGAACCTCGTAGAGAATTTATTCAAGAAAATGCGAAATATGTAACTGATTTAGATATTTAGAAGGAGTAGAAAATGGATAATCAAGAAAAAGGAATTAGAAAAATTCAATTAACATCAGAAATGAAAACTTCTTTCATGAATTATGCCATGTCAGTTATCGTAGCACGTGCATTACCTGATGTAAGAGATGGAATGAAACCAGTTCAAAGACGTATCGTTTATGGTATGAATGAACTTGGATGTTATAGTGATAAAGCATATAAGAAATCAGCGCGTATCGTTGGGGAAGTTATGGGGAAATATCACCCTCATGGAGATTCTTCGATTTATGAAGCGTTAGTTAGAATGGCACAAGATTTCTCATATCGTTATATGCTTGTTGATGGACATGGAAACTTTGGTTCAATTGACGGTGACGGAGCTGCCGCTATGCGTTATACCGAAGCAAGAATGTCTAAGATTTCAATGGAATTAATGAGAGATATCAATAAAGATACCATTGATTTTATTCCAAACTATGATGGTGAAGAAAGAGAACCATCGGTATTACCTTGTCGTATTCCTAACTTATTAGTTAATGGGACAACAGGGATCGCAGTTGGGATGGCAACCAATATGCCACCTCATAATATTGGTGAAGTGATTGATGCTGTTATTGCGGTAAGTAAAAATCCTGATATTTCTGTCATGGAATTGATGGAAAATTATATTCAAGGACCTGATTTTCCTACAGGTGGTTATATTTTAGGAAAGAGCGCGATTAAAAAAGCCTATGAAACTGGAAATGGTCTTATCGTCATGCGTGCTAAAACAGAAATTGAAGAACATAAGGGAAGACAAAGAATTGTTGCTTATGAAATTCCTTATCAAGTTAATAAAGCAAGATTAGTAGAAAAGATTGCCCATTTAGCACGTGATAAAGTCGTTGAAGGTATTAGTGATGTTCGTGATGAATCAAACCGTGAAGGTATTCGTATTGTTATTGAATTAAAGAGAGATGTTCAAGCTGAAGTTGTTTTAAATCAGTTATATAAATTAACTTCTTTACAAACAACATTTGGGGTCAACAATATTGCCTTAGTTAATAATGAACCTAAGACTTTAACTTTAAAAGAATTAATTCAATATTATTTACAACATCAAGAAGAAGTTATTCGTCGTAGAACACAATTTGAATTAAATAAAGCAGAAGCAAGAGCTCATATTTTAGAAGGTTTAAAGAAAGCTTTAGATCATATTGATGAAATTATTCAATTAATTCGTACAAGTAGAACAACTGAAATCATTCAACAAAGATTAATGGATGAATTTGGTATGTCTGATAAACAAGCAAAAGCTGTAAGAGAAATGCAATTACAACGTCTTGCTGGTTTGGAAAGAGAAAAGATTGAAGAAGAATTAAATAATTTATTAATTACAATTGCTGATTTAAAAGATATTCTTGCTAATGAAGAACGTATCTTAGAAATCATTAGAAATGAATTATTAGAAATGAAAGAAAAATATGGAGATAAACGTCGTACAGAAATCATTCAAGGTACATTTGATATTGAAGATGAAGACTTAATTCCAGTAGAAGATGTTATTATTTCACTTACTAATAATGGTTATGTAAAACGTATGCCAGTAGATACTTATAAATCTCAAAACAGAGGTGGACGTGGTGTCAAAGGTATGTCAACAACACAAGATGATGTCATTAGTTCACTTATCCATATGTCAACACATGATGATTTATTGATCTTTACAAATAAAGGAAAAGTTTATCGTTTGAAAGGATATAACATTCCTGAATTTGGTAGAACAGCTAAAGGATTACCAATTGTAAATATATTAAATCTTGATAAAGATGAAAGTGTTAAATCATTAATTAATATTAATAAGAAAATGATTGAAGAGGATAAACATTGGTATTTATTCTTTGCGACTGAACAAGGTTTAGTAAAACGTGTCGATATTTCAGAATTTGAAAACATTAGACAAACTGGTAAGATTGCTATTAAGTTAAAAGAAGATGATGCTTTAGTTGGTGTTAAATTAACTAAAGGGGATGATGAAATCTTAATTGCAGCAAGTAATGGTAAGCTTGTAAGATTCTCTGAAGGTCATGTAAGACCAATGGGAAGAAGTGCAAGTGGTGTTAAAGGGATTAATGTTGATGGTTCTAAAGTGATTGGTATGACAACAAACCGTGAAGGACAATTAATTATGGTTGTTACGGAAAAAGGTTATGGTAAGATGTCACCAATTGATGAATATCGTGTTTCTAATCGTGGTGGTAAAGGTGTTAAGACAATTAATGTTACTGAACGTAATGGACAAATTGTAGCGATTAGAGCAGTAGAAGGTAATGAAGACTTATTAATTATTACAGATGATGGTATTGTGATTCGTTTACCTATGGAACAAGTTAAAACTGCAGGACGTGCAACTCAAGGTGTAAGACTTATTAAAGTTCATGATAGCAAAGTTTCTTCTGTAGAAGTTGTTGCTAAAAACGAAGAAGAAGTCGATGAAGAAGGTGAAGAAGAGTCAGAGTAATCTGACTCTTTTGACCATGAATAATGAAGAGTTAAAGAGATTATTTGAACGTTTAGATCATTCAAAGTTTAGAAGTTCTTTTCATCTAGCTAAAAAGTATAAAGAGTATTGTAATGAAAAAGGATTGGATGTCATTGAACAACATGCCCGTGATTTTATTTCTAAAAGGATTGCGCCAGCTGTTATTTTAAATGATGGTAAGCAAACACCGATGAAAAATCATCCTGTATTTATTGCACAACATGCCACGGCTACCTGTTGTCGAGGATGCTTATATAAGTGGTATCATATAAAACCACATACCCAGTTAAATGACAGTCAACAAGAGATGATCGTTCAAGTGATTATGGCTTGGATTAAAAGAGAATTGCAAAGAAAATAGGCTTGATGTATAATCAAGGCAGTTAGAAATATATATAAGGGGAAAGAAAATGATTGATATTAATTTAATTAGAGAAAATCCTACTTTAGTCAAAGAAAATATGAAGAAGAAATTCCAAGAAGCTAAAGTAGGATTAGTAGATGAAGCTTATAAATTAGATAAAGATTATCGTGAAGTAGTAACAAGAGCAAGTGAAATTAGAAGTTTAAGAAACAAATACTCTAAAGAAATCGGTGCTTTAATGAGAGAAGGTAAAAAAGATTTAGCTGAAGAAATTAAAGCAAAAGTCACTTCTATGGCTGATGAATTAAAAGATTTAGAAGTAAAAGAAGAAGATTATGGAAAAGAATTAAAAGAAATCATGATGAAAATTCCAAATATCATTCATGATTCTGTACCTATTGGAAAAGATGATTCTGAAAACGTAGAAATTCAAAAATATGGTGATCCAGTTGTACCTGATTATGAAATTCCATATCATGCAGATATTATTGCTCGTTTTGATGGTTTAGATAAAGAAGCATCAGGTAGAACAAGTGGAAATGGTTTCTATTATTTAATGGGTGATATTGCTCGTTTATCATCAGCAATGCTTTCATATGCGAGAGATTTCATGATTGATAAAGGATTTACTTATTGTATTCCTCCATTCATGATTCGTAGTGATGTTGTAACTGGAGTTATGTCATTTGATGAAATGGATGCAATGATGTATAAAATTGAAGGTGAAGATTTATATTTAATTGGAACTTCTGAACATAGTATGATTGGTAAATTTAAAGATCAAATCGTTAAAGAAGAAGATTTACCAATTACAATGACTTCTTATTCACCATGTTTTAGAAAAGAAGTAGGAGCTCATGGTATTGAAGAACGTGGTATTTATCGTGTTCATCAATTTGAAAAACAAGAAATGGTTGTTTTATGTAAACCTGAAGAAGCCATGGAATGGTATGACAAAATGTGGTCATACACAGTTGAATTATTTAGAAGCTTAGATATCCCAGTAAGAACTCTTGAATGTTGTTCTGGAGATTTAGCTGATTTAAAAGTGAAATCTTGTGATGTTGAAGCTTGGTCACCAAGACAACAAAAATATTTCGAAGTTGGTTCTTGTTCAACTTTAGGAGATGCACAAGCAAGACGTTTAGGTATTCGTGCTAAAGGTGAAAATGGAAATTATTATGTTTCTACTTTAAATAATACAGTTTTAGCTTCAACAAGAGCAGTTATTGCTTTTATTGAAAATAACTATAATGAAGATGGATCTATTAATATTCCTGAAGCATTACGTCCTTATATGGGTGGTAAAGATATTATTATTCCTAAAAAATAGTCACTTCGGTGACTCTTTTTTATAGAAAGGTAAGAGGATATGGAATTATTTATAAGTGAAGCAGAAATTGAAGATGCTTCAATGATTATTGATTATTTAAATCAAGTTGGGGGAGAAAGCAATAACTTAACCTATGGTTTAAATGAATGTTATTTAAATGAATTTGAAGAAATGGAAGTTATTCAAGATTTTATCGATCAAGAAAATAGTTTACTTTTATGCGGATTTATTGATGATGAACTTGTTTCTTTATTATCAATTCAAGGTGAACAAAAAGAAAGATTGAAACATATTGGACATTTTGCAATTACTGTTAAAAAAGAATATTGGAATATGGGGATTGCTTCGATGATGATGGAAGAAGCTTTAGATATGATCAAGGAAACACCTTTAAAAATCCTTGATTTAGAAGTAAAAGAAGATAATTTATCGGCTATTAATCTTTATAAAAAGTTTAATTTTCAAGAGATTGGTAGATATCCTCAAATGTTTAATGTTGATCAAAAATATTATGATGCACTTTTAATGAATTTATATATTGATTAAAAATATAAAATACGTTATAATCATATTTGCCATTACAATAGGCGGCTTCGAACCATGTCAGGACCGGAAGGTAGCAGCATTAAGAAGTACCGTCTATGTGTGATGGTCTTTATTTTTAGAGGAAAAAAAGATGAATGATGAAGAATACATGGAAATAGCTTATCAAGAAGCTTTAAAAGCATTAGAATATGATGATGTCCCTATTGGCTGTATTATTGTCAAAGACAATGAAATTATTGCGAAAGCATACAATCAAAGAGAACACTTAAATCAAACATATGGACATGCAGAAATGTTGGCGATAGAAATGGCTTGTCAAAAAATAGGAAGATGGCGTTTAGATGAATGTACGCTTTATACAACATTAGAACCATGTTTAATGTGTTCAGGAGCTATTATTCAAAGTCATATACAAAGAGTTGTCTATGGGGCAAATGATACAAGATGGATGTCTTTAGATAAATTAATTCATTTACCTAATCCAATGCTTAATTATATACCTGTTATTCAATCAGATATCTTAAAAGATAAATGTTCAAAATTAATAAAAGATTATTTTAAAAAGAAACGTAGCAAGATATGATTACTCATATCTTTTTTTCGTGTATAATGTAGGAGATAGGAGTTGATATTATGTCTTATAAAGCCTTGTATCGTACATATCGTCCTCAAACATTTGAAGATGTTGCAGGACAAAGTCATGTTACAATTACTTTACAAAACGCAATTAAAGAAAATAGAATTGCCCATGCCTATTTATTTGCAGGACCTCGTGGAACAGGAAAAACAACGATTGCTAAAATTTTTGCAAAAGCAATCAACTGTACAGGTGAAAATCCACCTTGTAATGAATGTTCTAATTGTAAAGAAATAACAGTTGGGGATCATCCAGATGTTATCGAAATCGATGCGGCAAGTAATAATGGGGTCAATGAAGTTAGAGAATTAATAGATAAAGTAAAATATGCGCCAATTAATGCAAAATATAAAGTTTATATTATCGATGAAGTTCATATGATGACACCTGAAGCATTTAATGCTTTATTAAAAACACTAGAAGAACCACCAGCTCATATTGTTTTTATTCTTGCAACAACAGAACCTCATAAAATACTTCCTACGATTATTTCTCGTTGTCAACGTTTTGATTTTCAAAGAGTTGATGAAAATGATATTATTACACGTTTGAAGTATGTTTTAGAAGAAGAAAAAGTTGATTATGAAGAAGAAACACTTTCAATTATTTCAAAACTGGCAGATGGGGGAATGCGAGATGCTTTAAGTATCTTGGAACAATGTCTTGCTTATGATCGACATTTAACAGTTGAAAATATTAATAAAGTTTATGGTTTGTTATCAAATGACGAAAAGATTCGTTTAATTAAATTATTACTTACTAAAGATATGAAAGGTGTTTTAAAAACATTAGATCATATGTTAAGTACAAGTATCGATTTAAAGAAACTCACACAAGATTTAATAGATGTTTTAAAAGATATTGTTATTTATAAAAATACAGAAGACTTATCTTTATTATTTGTTTTACGTAAATCAGATATCCAACAAATCATTCCTTATATTTTAGTAGAAGAAGCATTTGAAATGATTGATATTTTCATGGATGCAAGTAGTCATTATGGACAATCAGTTGATTCATCGACTTACTTTGAACTTGCATTATTAAAAATATGTAATCAAATAAAAGAAGAAAATAAAAAAGAAGTAGTTGTAGAAACAGTTAAGCCACAAGTACAAGAAAAAATAGTGGAACCAGAAGTTATTAAAGAAGAACCTGTTTTAGCTCCTCAACCACCAGTTATTGAAGAAGTTAAAGAGAAAAAAATTGTTGTAGAAGAAGTAAAACAACCTGTTGAACCAATAAAAGAAGAACCGGTTGAAGAAAAAGAACAAGAAGAAATAATTCAAGAACCAATAGAAGAAGTTCATGAAGAACCCGTACAACAACATATAGCTACTAATATTGAAGTGGATTTCAACGATATTTTAAATATTCTTGTTCAAGCTAAAAGACCAGTACTTAATGATATTCAAGATAAATGGCCCGTTATTAAAAGATATTGTTATAATTTAAATACAGCAAAATATGCCAATATGTTATTTGAAGCAAAACCCGTTGCAGCAGGGGAAAAGGCATTTATTTTAACGTTGAAATATCAACCAGAAGTAAATAATATCAACTTAACAGAAAATTATTATCCGTTAAAAAACTTCTTAAAAGAAGTATTAGGTTCAGAATATGATTTTATTGCGGTATTAGAATCAAAATGGCCTGAAATGAGAAATCAATTTATTCAATTGAATAGAGAAAAGAAATTACCAAAACCACAACCAATTCACTTACATCATATTGCAGAATATAAAGAACCAGTTGTAGAATTAACAGATGCCCAACAATATGCAGTGGATATGTTTGGTGATATTGTTGAGTTTGAAGAATAGGAGCGTTGTATGAATTATCCAAAATCGTTTTTAGATTTAGTTGAATGTTTTAAAAGACTACCAGGTATTGGTGGAAAGTCAGCAGAAAGATTAGCGTATTATGTATTATCGATGGATAAAGAATATGTTCAAGAATTCGCGCATACTTTAATGAATTTTCAAGATAATATTCATTATTGTAAAAAGTGTGGACATATTTGTGAAGGTGATTATTGTGAAATATGTCAAGATGAAACAAGAGATCAATCGGTGATCTGTGTTGTTGAATCATCAAAAGATGTTTTTGCGATGGAAAAGGTAAGAGAGTATCATGGGTTGTACCATGTTTTACATGGAACCATCTCAATGATTGATGGAACGACTGTTGATGATTTAAATATTTCTTCTTTATTTGAAAGATTAGATGGTGTCAAAGAAGTTATTCTTGCAACTAATCCTACTCGAGAAGGAGAAACAACTGCTTTATTCCTTGCCAAACTTTTAGCAAAAAGAAATATAGAAACATCACGTATTGCTAATGGATTACCTATTGGAAGTAATATAGATTATGCGGATGAATTGACTTTATTAAAATCATTAGAAGGAAGAAAGAAAATTTAGACCTTATTTATAAGGTCTTTTTCTTAAAAATAAGATATAATAGGAAAGAAAGAGGGGAAATAAATGAAAGGTAAATTTATTACATTAGAAGGACCAGAAGGCAGTGGAAAAACTACTGTTTCAAATAGAGTTGTTAAAATTTTAGAAGAAAAAGGATACCAAGTATTACTTACAAGAGAACCTGGTGGTGTTGAAATAGCTGAACAAATTAGAAATGTCATTTTAGATAAAAATAATACAAGTATGGATGCTAAAACAGAAGCTTTACTTTATGCGGCAGCAAGAAGACAACATCTTGTTGAAAAAGTTATTCCGGCATTAGAAAAAGGAATGATCGTCATTTGTGATCGTTTTGTTGATAGCTCACTTGCTTATCAAGGTGTTGCTCGTCATCTAGGGATTAAAGAAGTTTATGAAATGAATTTATTTGCAATCAATGATGTTATGCCTGATAGAACATTATTCTTTGATATTGATTATCAAAAAGGATTAGAAAGAATTAGAGTCAATCAAAGAGAAACAAATCGTTTAGATTTAGAAAAAAATGATTTTCATAAAAATGTTTATGAAGGGTATATGGAAATTTGTGAACAATATAAAGATCGAATCGTTAAAATCAATGCAGATCAAGATGTTGATCATGTTGTAAGTGATGCGATGAAGGAAATAGAAAAACTATTATGATTAAAGAATACTTAGAAAAAAATCAACCGTTATTTTTACGTATCATCGAAAATGAATTTCAATCCAGTAAAATACCACATGCTTTTTTATTAGTAGGGCAACATGTTGAACAGCCTTTAAACTATCTAACAATGTCACTTATTTGTGATGAAACAATTGCTTGTGAAAAATGTATTGATTGTCAAAAGATTATGAATCATCAATATGCAGATATTATTGAATATGATGGACAAGAAGAAAGTATCAAGAAAAAACATATTGAACATATTCAAGAAACATTCAAGAAATCTTCATTAGAAGGTAAAGCAAAAATATATATTATAAGAAATATTGAAAATTCTTCAAAAGAAGCCATCAATTCATTGCTTAAAATCTTAGAAGAACCAGAAGAAGGAATATATGCAATATTTACTTCAAAAAATATTAATAAGATTTTACCTACAATCATTTCAAGATGCCAAGTTTTAGAATTAAAACCAGATAATAAAGAAACAATAAAAAATCATCTTATTGAAAAAGGTTATGAAAAAGAAAAGGCATCATTGTTATCTCAGTTTATAAAAACAGATGAGGAATTAGAAGAACTGGATTTAGATAAGTTTGATAATATAACATTACAAGCAGTTAATTTTATTGAAGATTTATTTTTATATAAAGAAAATCTTATTATAAATACACAAATTCATATGTTAAAGGATTATAAGGATAAGCAAGATATACGTTTGTTTATTAATTTAATTATTCTAGGACTTAAAGATATGTTTCACGTGAAACATAATGAAATACTTGTCTATTGTGATCATGTGGATTTTTTTAACTCATTACACTATAATAATGATGATATAATAAAGAAGATTGAAATATTACTAGAAACATTGTATTTACTTGATACAAATGTTAATATTCCATTACTAATGGATAGTATGATGTATAGAATAACAGGAAGGGATTAATATGGAAGAATTAAAACTAGCAAGTGTTAAATTTAAGAGTGCTGGAAAAGTATATTATTTCTCTACAAATCATCACTTAGAAAAAGGAGATTTTGTTGTAGTAGAAACAGCAAGAGGATTAGAGCTTGGTGAAATCTCACAAGAGTTAAAAAGTATAGAAGAATTTAATCTAGATACAGAATTAAAAAGAATTTTAAGAAAAGCATCAAAAAAAGATTTAGAAAATTATAAAAGAAATCTTCGAGATGCTAAACAAGCATTAGTAACATGTAAAGAAATTGTTTCGCGTTATGATGTTAATATGCAACTTACAAATTGTGAATATACTCTAGATAAAGCAAAAATTATTTTTATGTATACTTCTGATGATCGTGTAGACTTTAGAGAATTATTGAAAGAACTTGCTGTTGTATTTAAATGTAGAATTGAATTAAGACAAATTGGACCAAGAGATAAAGCAAAAGTTATTGGTGGAATAGGGACATGTGGACTTCCATTATGTTGTTCTACTTTATTAGGAGAATTTAATGGTGTTTCAATTAATATGGCTA
This sequence comes from Bacillota bacterium, assembly GCA_030540195.1. Taxonomy (GTDB): domain Bacteria; phylum Bacillota_I; class Bacilli_A; order Erysipelotrichales; family Coprobacillaceae; genus Faecalibacillus. Next base: position 21,655 of record JAUNWT010000021.1, read on the forward strand.
AAAACCAAATGCTTGCTATTAATATTGATAAAATTTCAGGTGCTTGTGGAAGATTACTTTGTTGCTTAAAATATGAAGATGATGTTTATTCTTTAGAAAAGGAAAGATTTCCTAAGATTGGTTCACATGTTATTTATCAAGGAGCAGATGCAAAAGTTACGGGTTTAAATGTTATTAATGATTTAGTAAAAATTGAGAATAAAAATGGAATTGTATTTGTAATATTAGATGAAATTAAATTCGATAAATCTAATCATGCAGGTAAGAAAAATGGAAAACAAAGAAGTCGTTAATTATTTATTAGCACATAATGATTTAAAGATTATCCAAAGAAAAGATATGTTTAACTTTTCTTTGGATACTGTTTTATTATCTCAATTTTGTACAATTAATAAAGATGTAAGAAATATCGTAGACTTTGGTACAAATAACGCAGCAATTCCTTTACTTCTTTCTAAAAGAACACCTAAAAAAATTATAGGTATTGAAATTCAAGAAGAAGCCGTGGATCTTGCAAAAAGAAATGTTCAAATGAATGATTTAGAGGAACAAATTGAAATTATTCATGGCGATATTCAAGAAGTTGTTAAAAACTTACCTAAAGCACAATTGATTGTTTGTAATCCTCCATTTTTTAAAGTAGGAGAGGATAGTAATCTTAATGAAAGTGAATACCTTACAATTGCCCGTCATGAAGTAAAAATAGATTTAGAAGGAATTATTTCTTCTGCAGCGTATCTATTAGATAATAAAGGAAGATTTGCAATCGTTCATCGTCCTGATCGTATGATTGACATATTAAATTTAATGCAAAAATACGATATTGAACCAAAACGTATTCGTTTCGTATATCCTAAAATGAATAGAGAGTCACATGTTTTATTAGTAGAAGGTATGTATAAAGGTAAAAAAGGAATCAAAATTGAACCGCCTTTATATGCACATAATGATGATGGAAGTTATAGTAATGAAGTAAGAAAAATGTTTGGAGAGAAAATAGATGAATAGACAAAAGAGTTTTGAAAATAATCAACCAACTTTATATTTAGTAGCAACACCAATAGGAAACTTAGAAGAAATGACATATCGTTCTATTAATATATTGAACGAAGTAAACTATATTGCTGCTGAAGATACACGTAATACAGTTAAATTACTTAATCACTTTAATATTTCTACAAAACTTATTTCACATCATGAACATAATATAAAACAATCTATTCCTAAATTAATAAGTTTATTAGAAGAAGGAAATGATATGGCATTAGTAAGTGACGCAGGGTATCCAGCAATTTCTGATCCTGGATATGAACTTGTTAAAGAAGCAATTACAAAAGATATTAATGTTGTTCCTATTTCTGGATGTAACGCCTGTTTGGATGCTTTAGTTGTTTCTGGAATTGCTCCACAACCATTTCTATTTTATGGATTTTTAGATCATTTGGATAAAAAGAAGAAAAAAGAATTACAAGATTTAAAAAAATATAAAGAAACAATTGTATTTTACGAGTCACCTCATCGTATTAAAAAAACTCTTTCTTTGATGTTAGATATATTAGGTGATAGAAATATTGCGTTATGTAGAGAAATCACAAAAAAACATGAAGAAATTATTAGAGGAAAAATTTCTGAAGTTCTTTCTATTGTAGATGAACTCAAAGGGGAAATGGTTATTGTAGTAGAAGGGTCTAATGAAATAGAAGAAGGGATTGTATTTACAACAACAATTAAAGAAGATGTAGATATGTATATTGAAAAAGGAATGTCTACAAAAGACGCTATTAAGGAAGTCACTAAGCAAAGAGGATTAAATAAAAACAGTGTTTATCAAGAATATCATTCTAAATAATGGTATTTTTTGTTTCACGTGAAACATATTAATAAATATTGGAATATGATATAGTAAGAATAGTGGATGGCAGGAATATGAATAGAATAAGAAATTATTATGAAAGAGAATCAAAAGTACCTATATTTATTGCAGGTGTGGTTGTAATTATAATCATTATTGGGTTGTTTGTATTGTTATTTAAAGCTGAGAATAAATATAAAGATTATAATTCCTATAACGAAAAAAATAAACAATATGGAACAGTAGAGCATTATGAAAAAGAAAATGATAACTTTTATGTATCATTATATTATCCAAAAGTAAAAGAAAAAAACTTAAATAAAATTATAAAAGAATCTTATAATAATTATTTAAAATCACAAAAGAAAGAGAAAAATCAAAAAGATATACTTTATTTAGATTATTCCTGTAAAAAAATTTATAAACAATATATTGTTGTTAAATTAGATTATAAAAGGGTAAGCGAAGATAAAAAGAAAACGAATAAAACAAACTACATAATGACTTATGATTGTAAAACTAATCAATTACTTACATTAAAAGATTGTTTACATGGCAAATATGGTGATTTATTAAATTCAATGGGAATAGGTGAATTTGACAAAGACGCTACTTCAATAGAAGTAGGAAAAGATGCATTTACTTATTATAGTGATCAAGAATTAAAAAACAAAATAGTTGTTAATTATGAACAAAATAAAGATTATATTAAATTAGCAAATAAAAATATACCATCCAATGCACCATTAAATGTAAAGGCACCAAAGTTAATGAAAGTAGATCCTAAGAAGAAAATGGTGGCAATTACATTAGATGATGGACCACATAAAACATTAACTGAAAGAGCAATGAATGCTTTTGAAAAATATAATGGTAGAGCAACATTCTTTGAGCTAGGAAGAAATATGGAAATTTATCCAAATGTTGTTAAAGAAGTTTATGAAAGAGGGCATGAAATCGCAAGTCATACATATAGTCATGCTCAACTTACAAAACTTGATCCAGCAACATTAGATGATGAAATTAGAAAAACGCAAGAAGCTTGTTTTAAAGCATCAGGTACAGAACCAACATTGATTAGACCACCATATGGTGCTAAAAATGATGATGTAAAAAATGCTTTTTACTCTTATGGATTAAATATGATTTTATGGGATGGAGATACAGAAGATTGGCGATATAGTAAAAATCCTGATGGCGCACAAACAGTATGCAATAATATTATTGCAGATGCGAAAGCTAAAAGTGGAGATGGAAATATTGTTTTAATTCATGATATTCATGAAAATTCAATTGCTGGTCTAGAAATGGCATTAGATCAATTAAGTAAAGAAGGATATCAATTTGTGACTGTATCTGATTTAATAAAATATAAAGGTCATAGTGAATATAGATAGTATAGTTTCGGCTATACTATTTTTGTTTCACGTGAAACATTTTCTTTTTCTTGAAACACATTGACAATAGATTAAGGGTTTGATAAAGTTAATAAGGATATAAAAATACGGAGAATGGAAGATGTTAAAGGAAGATATTTAGAGAGCTGATGGTTGGTGAAAATCAGTATATTGAACTTTAAGAGATGGTCCAGGAGTAGTTATTTCGAATAGTTAGAAATAATCGTTAACTGCGTTAAAGTTTTGAGTGACACAGCAATGTGTAAAAAAGGTGGTACCGCGATTATTCGTCCTTTTAGAGGGCGTTTTTTTATTTTGTAAAGGAGATTAAAAAGATGAAAAACGAAAAAGATTATTATCTTACAACCGCAATTACTTATACATCAGGTAAACCTCATATTGGTAATACTTATGAAATTATTTTAGCTGATGCAATTGCAAGATTCAAAAGACAAGAAGGTTACAATGTACGTTTCCAAACTGGAACAGATGAACATGGTCAAAAAATTGAAATTAAGGCAAAAGAAGCCGGAATTGAGCCAAAACAATATGTTGATCAAGTTGCTGGAGTGGTAAAAAATATTTGGGACATGATGGATACATCTTACGATCGTTTTATGAGAACAACAGATGAATATCATGAAAAACAAGTACAAAAAATCTTTAAAAAATTATATGACAAAGGTGATATTTATTTAGGTCATTATGAAGGTAAATATTGTACAGCATGTGAATCATTCTTTACTGAATCACAATTAGTAGACGGTAAATGTCCTGATTGTGGAGGAGATGTTCATGATGCTAAAGAAGAAGCATACTTCTTTAAATTATCTAAATATCAAGATCGTTTAATTAAACATATCGAAGATCATCCAGAATTTATTCAACCAGTTTCAAGAAAAAATGAAATGATGAATAACTTCTTAAAACCGGGATTACAAGATTTATGTGTATCTAGAACATCATTTAAATGGTCTATCCCCGTTGATTTTGATCCTAAACATGTTGTTTATGTATGGATTGATGCTTTAACAAACTATATTACAGGTTTAGGATATGATGCAGATGGAAATCATGGTGAACTTTACAAAAAATATTGGCCAGCTGATTTACATTTAATTGGAAAGGATATCGTTAGATTCCATACGATTTATTGGCCAATTATGTTAATGGCTTTAGATATTCCATTACCAAAACAAGTATTTGGACATCCTTGGTTGTTACAAGGTGAAAGTAAAATGTCTAAATCAAAAGGAAATGTTATTTATGCAGATGACTTAGTGGATATCTTTGGTGTAGATGCAGTAAGATATTTCGTCTTACATGAAATTCCTTATGATAATGATGGAAGCATTACATGGGATTTATTAGTAGAAAGAATTAATAGTGATCTTGCAAACGTTTTAGGAAACTTAGTTAATAGAACAATCGCAATGTCTAATAAATACTTTGGTGGTATTGTAGAAAACAAAAATGTATGTGAAGATGTAGATCAAGAATTAAAAGATTTAGCTCTTGCAATGCCAGGTAAAGCAATCGCTAAAATGGATGAATTCAAAGCATCAAATGCTTTAGATGAAATCTTTAACTTATTAAGAAGAACAAATAAATACATTGATGAAACAATGCCATGGGCATTGGCTAAAGATGAAACTAAAAAAGATCGTTTAGCTACAGTATTATACAACTTAATTGAATCAATTCGTTTCTCAGCAGTTATGTTATATCCATATATGCCTTCAACAGCTACAAAAATCTTAGATCAAATCAATACAGATCAACGTGATTTTGAAAGCTTAAAAGAATTTGGTAAATATGCAAGTGGTACAAAAGTTGTAGAAAAACCAGAAATCTTATTTGCTAGATTAGATGCAAAAGAAATTGCTAAAAAAGTAGAAGTTATTGAAGCAAAACAAAAAGCATCAATTAAAGCTGTAAAAGAAAAGAAAGAAAAAGAAGCTAAAGAAACAAAAGAAGAAATTACAATTGATGATTTCTCTAAAATTGAATTAAAAGTAGGAGAAGTTATTAAATGTGAAAAACATCCAAATGCTGATAAATTATTAGTAAGCCAAATTGATGTAGGTGAAGAAACACCTAGACAAATCGTTAGTGGTATTGCTGATGTATATAAACCAGAAGAATTTGTTGGTAAAAAAGTAATTGTTGTAACAAACTTAAAGCCAGCTAAATTAAGAGGTGTAGAATCACAAGGTATGGTTCTTGCTGGTGGAGATAAAAAAGTATTAGGTGTTGTAGATGCAGGAAAATTACCAGTAGGTACAACAATCAGATAATCTAAAATCGCATGATTTCATGCGATTTTTTTCTATTTCATCTATATTTTTTTAACCATCTATAATATAATAACCAAGTACAAAGTAAAATTGAATAATATTTATAGGTTTTAAATATTCTATATTTAAATTAAAAAGGAATCAGGTGTAAAACCTGAACGGTCCCGCCGCCGTAATGTGGAGAATAAGCATAAAGTCACTGGGAAACTGGGAAGACGCTTAAACAAAGAAACAGAGTCGGAATACTTGCCTATATCTAAGGATACACTTTACGGAGTATAAAGTAGTTCTTCTAGATGAACTAGGATAACTATGCCTAGTTTTTATTTAGGAGTTATTTAATTTGAAAGGGGAAAGAATATGAAAATGAAAAAAATTATTTGTAGTCTTATGATCTCAGTATTATGTTTTATGACTGCAATATCTGGTGTATCAGCAGCAAATACATATGATACAGCTAAGCTATTAGATGCAGCAGAAAAAGTAAAAGCATATTATAAGGAAAATGGTTTATCAGATACTTCTTACTTAGATGATATCATTGCTTATGAAGCGCTTGGTGGAGAAGCTGAAGATGATTTAGATATTTCTAAATTTGAAAGTCAAATTTATGTAACTAGTGTTGGATCAATCTCAAAAGGAATCATTGTCGCAAAATTATTAAAGAAGGATCCTACAAATTTAATTATTAATGGGTCACAAGTTAATTTAGTTAGTGAATTAGAAAATAAAGTAGATGATAATGGATGTTTCGGCGCTTATGAAGGAAATAATATTGATATTTGGGGATTACTTGCTTTAGAAACAGTTTCATCATCTAAAACAGAATTAGTTGCTAATCATATTTCAAATGATATTAATCCTGATGGCGGTTTTTGGAATTTTGGTTGGAAACAAGAAAACCCAGATGATCCATATTCTTGGGTTATTGATACTGATAGTAAATTATCAACATGTGATGTTACAGGATGGGGTATTGAAGCATTAAGTATTGCCGGAAAAAATAAATATTCATCAACAATTCAAAAAGCAATTCAATATTTAAGAGATAATCAAAATGATGGATTCGGATATAGTGCTAACCCTAATACACAAGCTTGTGCTGTTGAAGGATTATCTGTATATAATAGAGAATTATTATTAAATGGAGATTACGATAAAAATAATAAAAATCCTATAGATGTATTATTGTCATTCCAAAATACTGATAAAGGGAATTTTTGGTATTATGAATTAGGAGAAGATAATGATTATGCAACACAAGATGCTGCAAGAGCTTTAGGTACAATCATTAACGGTAGTGTGATTTATAAAGCAAAAGGTTCTGGTAATCCAGATAAACCACTTGTAAAAGAAGAACCAAAAACTGAACCAACTACTCCAGCTGAACCTAAAAAAGATACAACACCAACACAAACAACTACTTCTGCACAAACTGATAAAAAAGCAACTGCAGTAAAAACTGGAGATGACACAAATGTTATTATTTATGTTTCTTTATCAATGATGTCTGCAGGATTATTCTTAGTATTAAAGAAAGAATATGAAAGAGCTCATTAATAAGTTTAAAAAATTAGATCAAACAAAAAGAATTGTAATATTATTTATTACAATTTCTTTTGTTTTTATAGCGGGGTTTTCTATCTATAATGGAATCTCTGGAAATTACCAAAATGGAAATACTGCACAAGTTACTCAAGTAAAAGAAACGAAAGAAAAAAATACTAAGAAGAACAAAGACGAAAAACAAGAAAACAAAGAAGATACAAATACTCAACAAGAGGAAACTTCAAAAGAAGAAAACAAACCACAAGAAGAAAGTACAAAGAAAGAGGATAATACTACTCAAGAAAGTACAACAAAAAAAGATGATTCATCAAAACAAGAAAGAAAGAGTGAAACATCGAAGAGTACTAATCAAAGTGTAGCTTCAACTTCTACAACAGAATCATCAGGAAGTTCACAAGTATCATCAAGTTCAAATCAATCATCAAATACAACAACAAGTAACAATACTTCAAGTAATACAAATACATCACAAAATCAAACCAATAATAAAATAACAGTCAATGTTAAAGTTAATGGAATGGGTAACACAATGATGAGTGGTACACTTAATGTAGAAAAGGGTGCAACAGGTTATAGTGTGCTTAAACAATTAGCGGACCAAAATGGTATTGGGTTATCAGGATCAAAAATCTATGTGAGTGGTATTGGTGATCTACGTGAAAAACAACATGGTCCAATGTCTGGATGGATGTATAGTGTTAATGGTGTTGCTCCTAATAAAGCAGCTTGTTATTATACTTTGAATGATGGAGATTCAGTTGTTTGGTATTACGTAAATTATAATTAAAGGATCAAATATGAAATCAAATAAAGTTAAAGAAATAAGTTTAATAGGAATACTGGCTGCAGTTAATATTGCTTCACGTATTTATCTACAAGCTTTACCTAATATTAAACCTGTAACATCAATTATTATTATTTCTGTTATGTTATTTGGTTTAGGTTTTGGTGTGAAGTTAAGTGTTGTAACGACTGTTGTTTCTAATTTATTTTTAGGAATGGGAACATGGACATTTTTTCAAATACTTGCTTGGGTCGTTATTTGTTTAATTACTCAATTTTTAATGGATTTTTTAAAGAAAATAGGTAAAGAACCTAAGTTATTTCCAATGGCTATCTTTTCCTTTTTTATGGGATATGTCTTTGGTATTGTTGTTTCTCTAGAACAATTAATGTTAGGAGGACCTTCTTTATATATTGTTTATTATATGGCAGGATTGTTATTTGATACATTTCATGCTGTAGGTAATTTTTGTTTTTATTTGATATGTGCACCTATTCTTATTAAGGTATTTAAAAAAGAATCTGAAAGAATGAAGTTAAAACAAGATTAAGTTCTTGTTTTTTCTTTTCTATTCAATAAAATAGAGTATAATGAAATAAGAAATTTATCATGAAAGGAAGATTTTATGATTGTAAATGAAGAAGCAGTAAAGAAAATATTAGAAGAAGTAAAGCCTGCGAAATTAGTGGCTGCTACAAAATATGTAGATGTAAAAGAAATTGAAAAACTAGAAAAATTAGGAGTTACATGTTTTGGTGAAAACAGAGTACAAGCTTTTCTAGAAAAATATGAAAATTATCATGGAAATGGTGAGTTTCAATTTATTGGAACACTTCAACCAAATAAAGTAAAATATATTATTGATAAAGTAACTTTAATTCATGCAGTTGATCGTTATTCTTTATTAAAAGAAATTGAAAAACAAGCCGCTAAAAGAGATTTAGAAATGCCTGTTTTAATTCAAGTAAATATTGCAAAAGAAGAAAGTAAACATGGTTTTGAAGTAGAAGAAATTGATGAAGTGTTTAGTAATCTTAAAGATTATCCTCATGTTAAAGTAAGAGGTTTAATGATGATGGCACCACATATTGAAAGTAGTGAAACTGAAAAGTATTTTAAGATGACACAAGAACTCTTACAAAGACTTCAAAAAGATTATCCAATGTATCAATTAGATCAATTATCAATGGGAATGTCTAATGATTATCATGAAGCTTTAAAACATGGATCAACAATGATTCGTATTGGGAGTGCTTTGTTTAAGAGGCTGTAACGAATAAATAGTTTTTAAAAACAGTTTCTATAACGCAAAAAC
>JAUNWT010000003.1 GCA_030540195.1 Bacillota bacterium
TCATTGTTCTTTTTCTATTTTTGGCTGTTTATTTTATTTTGTTACAGCCCCTTTTATTGCGGTGTATAAAATGAAACAAGAATTTCAATAAAGATGTTAAATATACTACGATTATCTATACGATGAAAATTCTTATTATTATTTGGATTATATATAGATAGCATAGGAAGTAAAAAATAATAAGTCATACTCTTTTTCAAATACTCTGAATCATTCATTGTAACCATTGCAGTCCTTATATTATTTTCCTTACAATAGTCAATAATTTCTTTATAACTTGTAATCGAACCACTTACCGAAAAGAAAATCAATAAATCATCTTTTGATAAACAGTTTTCCAAATACTTAAGTTGTACTGAATCCATAATTGTACTTGCCCAAAGCCCTGTCGAAAACAAAAAGTAAGTCAGTTGTTGTGCAGGAAGAGAACTATTTCCCATACCAATTGTAAATATTCGCGAATTTGGAAATTCAGATATAAAATCAATGATTTGTTTTTCATCAATATATGAATACATCTTATCAAGATTCGATTTATAAGATTCAATAATATGTGTAACATTCGAACTACTATGTGGTTTTTTATCTTCTTTGATACAATCTTTTAAAGCATAACGAAATTCACTGTATCCTTTGTATTCCATACGTTTAGCTACTCTTAATAGTGAAGATGTTGAAACATCATAAATCTTTGCTGCTTCAGCAATAGGATTATCAATAACTGTTTGTGGATCTTCTATAATAAGATTACATGTTTTTCTTTCTGCTGCAGAAAATTGATCATAATAAACAGATATACGTTCAATAGGGTTCATAGACGCCCTCCTTTTTTTATTTCATGTCTTAATTATACCATGAAATAAATTTCAAAGTAAAAAAAGCTATACAAAAAAGATGATATTTCTATCATCTCTTAAAGTATTCTTTTGCATATTTAATAAAAGCCGTCGTTGCTGGTGAAAAGAATTGTTCCTTTTTCCAAGCAAGTGCCGTTTGTTGATGAAGTGATGGCTTTAATGGAATAAAACATAAATCTTTATAATCATAATTTAGCTTGATTCCTAAAACAACACCTACATTACTTTGTGCAAAGAGCGCTTCATTATAAATAAGATTTCCTCTTGCGACGATATTCATTTGATTTTGAAATTTTCCAAACCAATGATTAAGAATTGTTTCTTGATAATCGCCAATAGATGTAACAATTGGAAGATCTATTAAATCTTGTGGTTCAATAAATTCTTTACAGGCAAGACGACTGTCTTTTTTCACCAAAACACCCCATGTTTCTTTTAAAGGCATTTCAACACTTTCAAATTTAGAAAGATCAATAGGACAAGACATTAAACCTAAATCAATAAGTCCTCTTTCAATATTATCTTTAATATTATTGGTATTACCACTATAGAGTTCATATTTAATATGAGGATGTTCTTTTCTAAAAGCAGCAATACAATCAGTTAAATATTTCGTTGCTTGAAATTCACCACAGCCAATAGAAATTGTGCCTTCAAGATGTTCATCTTTATACAAGAAATCTTGTTTGGTTTTATTAGCTAAAGACAGAATTTCTTGTGCTCTTCTTTTTAAAATCATCCCATCTTCACTTAAAACAATTTTATGATTATTTCTTTCAAATAAAGTCACACCTAGTTCGTCTTCTAATTGAGCTATTTGTCTTGATAAAGTTGGTTGGGTAATATGTAATTGCTTCGCTGCTTTTGTAAAATTTTCTTCACGAGCAATCACTAAAAAATATTTTAATACTCTTAACTCCATAATTATTCACTTCTATCATTAATAATTATTTTGTTTGTAAGTATTCATTAACTGATTCTTCTACTAACTTGGCATCATCTTCGTGAGCCATTCCTGAAACACATACAATACAAATGATTTTTCCATCTTTATATAGAGGATAACCTCCACCATATAAAGCAACTGTTGGATCATCTTTTAATTCAGAAAACTTTCCTTCATTTGTTGCATAGAATGCTTCAATAGAAGACATTCCTGTCTTTTTAACGGCATTGACTTTACGTTCTAACCAGGGAATATTTCCTGCATCTCTGCCTTGCATAATATATTGAAAAATCACAAGATCATCCATATAGATTCTAATCGCAATCGGTTCCTTATGCTTGTCATGTTTTTCAACAATTAAACATCCAAGTTTAAAACAATCATCATAATTAAAATCTTTTACTTCGCTGTATTTCATGATTTCTACCTCTTAATCAACAACGTATTCTTCACCAGGTGCTAAAATAACAACTCTTTCTGGATTAACGACATTGTCTAAAATATCTTGAGGATTTCCGTTAAAAGCACTTGCTTCAGGTGCATCAACACTTCCCCAATGAATTAAAACAAGTTTGGTATTTGGATAGGTATTGGCAAGTTTATAGGCATTTTCTAAGCCAATATGCACAGGATTATCCGCAAAGTCAAAGAACATCACATCTGGTGGATCCATATGTAATTGACAATCCATCAATTTAGAATCTCCTACATACCAAATTTTCTTTGTTGGTGTTTTTACATAGAAACCACAATATTCACGATCTTCCCATACTCGATAATTATATTTAGCGACTTGATTTTGCCAAGCATGATCGGCTGGTGTAAGTTCAACATCAATATCATTGATTTGAATATGATCGCCAATATCATGTCCAATTCCATCTACACCACATTCTTCTTTCATTAAAGAAGCAACATAATAAGAAGTATGATATTCTTTACAAACATCTTTTAAATCTCTACACGTTGGTCTTGAATAATGATCATTATCTACATGAGATACTAAAATAGCATCAACATGAGGTACATCTTTTACATCAATTGGCATATCAATCAATAAAGGCATATCAAATCCTTCTAAAAGAGGATCAATCATAATCACTGTTCCATGGTCATTGATCATGGCTCCTCCGCCACCTAACCAATAAACACGTGTGTTTCCTTGATCTTCAAAATCTTTTTTTGTCATTTTTACTGTTTTTGGTGCAACTGCTTGTCCTTTTTCATTTTTAAACATAGTATTCATCCTTTCTTTCATCTAATTCTATTATATAAAATGAAAGGTCAACAACAAATGCATAATCCTCTTTTTCTATCCATATATTGACAATTCACTTTATTTGTCTATTTATATAAAAAATACCTATTAAAAATTTCTTTAATAGGTAACTTATGATTAAAACTTAATAACTTCTGGTTCATGAGTAAATGATGAAAAGATAGCTGTTGCTTCTTGAAAATAGAAAACTTCCGTATTTCCATCATCTGCTTTATACATCTTTTGTAAACTTGGATAAGCATCTAGCATAGATTGTCTTGCTTCATTACGGTCATCTTCAATTAATTTTCCACTTACACGTAACCATTCTCCATTTTTAAAAGCACAAATTTCTGCTTTAGGATTTTGATGTAATTGTTTTGAAACATCTTTGACCTTACCTGTTTGAATATAAAGTTTTCCTTCAAAAACATGTGCAGTTCCAAAAGGTCTTACTCTTGGTTGATCACCTTCTACTGTCGCTAAATAATATGTTTCTGCATCTTTTAAGAATTTTAATACTTTATCCATAATGATCCTCCTTTATTTACTTTATTTTATCACTTCATAAAGAAAAGGACAAAAAATTTGTCCTTACCATTTTTCTCCTGGATATTGCATTTTCCATTCTTTGCGAAGTTGACTCATAATATCCATAACATCTTTTGTATACTCTAAATTTAAATGTGAATCATCATGATTTCTAACAGCTTCTTCCATATCACACATTTCATAATAAAGAGCATTTTCTGTATTTCCATTTTCAATAATTGTTTGTTTTCCTGTTACAGCATCCACAATCGTTGCTTTTTGTCCACGAGGAAATTCATAAACTTCAATATACCCTTTTTCTAAAGAAATCATAATTCTTTTAGGTTGTTTTGAATGCATTGATAAAGCAATTGTTGCCATTTGTTGATCTTCATTCTTTAATAAAATCGTTGCTTGTTCATCAGAACCTGTAGGTGCAAACTTCACTTGGCTTACAATTTCATTTGGCTTCTTTGACATAAAGCTACGTACTGCCGAAAGAGCATAAACCCCAATATCTAATAAAGCACCCCCTGCAAGATTCATATTAAAGAAACGATTATTCATATCATATTCTTTAAAACTTCCAAAGTTTACTGTCATGATTTGCATTTTACCAAGTTTTCCACTTTGAACAATATTCCATAATTCTTTATAGATAGGCATATGCCAAATGGTCATCGCTTCTGCAAGAATTAGATTCTTTTCTTTAGCAAGTGCCATCATTTCATCTAATTCACGACTATTTAAAGTAATTGATTTTTCTACAAATAAATGTTTTCCATGTTCCAAAGCCTTTTTCATAAATTGATAATGCGTATTATGTGGTGTTGTTAAATAAATAATATCAACATTTTCATCATCAAACACTTCATCAATTTCATCATAGACTTTTTTAACTCCATACTTTTTAGCAAAATCAATAGCCTTTGTATGTGTTCTATTAGCGACTCCATAAAGTGTTTTATCCATCTTTTGTAAAGCTTGTGCCATTTCATTAGCAATCACACCTGTTCCAATGACTGCCCAGTTCAATTCTTTTTCCATACAAATCCCCCTTGTGTGACTTATTCTAACATATTTATAAATAATTAAAATTGATAAATGTCATATATTTCCTATTCTCATTACAGAACAAAAACTTTCAAATAGCATTTGTGTTCTGATATCAAAACACAAATATAAATATTAGGATTTTTATTCTAATACTAGAACATCAAAATACAACGTCAAACATTTGTTTTAACACTTTCTTTTCATCATAACAACCCTTTCTGCATGCCCAATCTAAGCCAATGCCTACAACAATAGCTTGATACGTTTGATAGAGTTCCATCGGTTCTTTATCATTTCTAATTTCATTACATTCTTGTCCTTTTTCAATTAAAGACAATTGTAACTTAGAATATCTATTTGCATAGTATCCAAAACTATCTTTTGTCAAAGGTGAAAGCTGTTGTAAATTATTTTTTATATCAACTTGATAGTATGCATATAAAACCTGTGGTGTTAAAGCAATAATGTTATCAAAAGCATAATCAAATAACATCCAAAGTTGCTCTCTAGGGGAAGAACTTTTTAAGATTTCAGGTAAGATATCATAATAATCGGTAAATATTTGTTCAATATATTCATAAATAACTTCTCCTTTATTTTGAAAATAATAATAAAATGTTCCTTTTGTAATTCCTGCCTTTTCACATATTTTAGGAATCGATACTTGATTGTATCCCATTTCTTTAAACAACACTATTGCTGAATTGACAATTTTTTCCTTCGTGTCCATCTTTTTTATACTCCAGTCTAAAAATAATTATATTATCGTACTAAGTGTACAATAACATAACTTGAAAGAGCTTTCAATTCCTTGCTAAAATTTTAATATCAAAAGGAGGAAAAAAGAAAATGGCTTATGATGCTTTATTTCAACCAATGAAAATTGGTACTATGGAAGTAAAAAATAGAATTAAAATGGCCGCTATGGGAATCCATGATGCTGAATTAACAAATCCTGATGGAAGTTATACTAAGCGTGGTATTCAATATTTTATTGAAAGAGCAAAAGGTGGTGTTGGCTTAATCACAACCGGTGCGATGCAAGTACAAAATCACTTTGAAGCAGATGCTCATGCAACAACCATTTCAAATGCCGGGCAAGGTTATGTTGATGGAATGAAAAAACTTACGTCTGGTGTTCATCAATATGGTGCAAAAATTATTACTCAATTAACAGCTGGAACAGGACGACAAAATCCTATTTGGTTATCTGATGCAAGTGATCCAATTGGACCAAGTGATGGTTTACCAAACGTTTGGAAACCTTCTATTAAACATCGTGCCCTCACACCAGAAGAAATTAGAAAATATTACATAGAAGGATTTAAAAAGGGAGCTGTTGTCGCTAAAGAAGCTGGTTTTGATGGAATTGAAATTCATGCCGTTCATGAAGGATATTTATTAGATCAATTTGCGACTGCTGCTATGAACTGGCGTGATGATGAATTTGGTGGTAGTGTTGAAAATCGTTTACGTTTTTGTAAAGAAATCATTGATGCTATTCACGAATCATGTGGTGAAGATTATCCTGTACTTATGAGATACTCTGTTGTTTCAAAAATGAAAAATTGGAATGATGGTGCTTTACCAGGTGAAGATTATCAAGAATTTGGTAGAGATTATCAAGAAAGTATTGAAATTGCACAATATTTAGAAAAAATTGGTTACGCTGCTTTAGATGTCGATAATGGAACTTATGATTCTTGGTATTGGCCTCATCCACCTGTTTATATGCCTGAATATTGTAACTTAAAAGATGTTACATTCTTGAAAAAACATGTTAATATTCCTGTTTATTGTGCAGGAAAAATGTCTGATCCTGAAGTATGTAATGATGAAATCGCTAAAGGAAATATTGACGGTGTTGCTTTAGCACGTATTTTACTTGCTGATCCTGAATGGGCAAATAAAGCACAAGCAAATATCAAAGATGAAATTAAACCATGTATTGGTTGTCATATTGGATGCTTAGGAAGATTATTCCAAGGTAAAAGAATGGGCTGTGCTATTAATCCAGAATGTGGTTCAGAAATTTGTTATCACTATGAAAAATCTGATATTCAAAAACATATCGTCATTGTTGGAGGTGGTATTGCTGGAATGGAAGCAGCTTTAGATGCAACTAAAAAAGGCTACCTTGCAACTATCTATGAAGCAAGTGATCAATTAGGTGGTGCCTTTATTTCAGCAAGTGCAATGTCTTTTAAAAAAGAAGACAAAAAGCTTATTCAATGGTATATCCATGAATGTCAAAAAGCTGGTGTTCAATTTGTAATGAATACAAAAGTAACACTTGAACTTATAGATTCATTACAATTTGATGAATTGGTTATTGCTACCGGAGCAAAAGCACGTCAATTAAGTAATATCAAAGGACTTGAAAAGGTAAAAGTAATTAATGCTAAAGATGCTTTACTTCATCCAGAAATCGTTGGTGAAAAAGTAACAATTATTGGTGGTGGATTAACGGGTATCGAAATGGCTTATGATATGGTACTTTCAGGAAAAAAAGTTGATGTTATAGAAATGAAAGATTCTATTTTAGGCATGGATGTTGTATGTGCGGCTAATGGACAAATGTTACAACAAATTATTAAATATTACCATATTCCTGTTCATTTATCCGCAAGTATTGATCATTTTGAAGAAGGAAAGATTTACTACACGCAAGATAATACACAACATACTATTGAATGTGATACCATTATTTCTTCAATTGGTTATATAAGTGATCATCAACTTTATGATACTTTAAAAAATAAATATAAAGATCATATTCATCTTATCGGTGATAGCCAACAAGTAAGTAATTTATTAGGTGCTACTTGGTCCGCTGCTGAACTTATTCAAAAATTATAATTCAAAAAAGATTGTAGATACTGCCCTACAATCTTTTTTATATATACAAGAAAATTATTCTTAATCCAAATAAAAATAAAAAAATCCCTAAAATTGCATGAGAAATAACATCTTCTTCATCTCCATAAACAATATGTAATCTTTCATCATAATAAAAGAAATCAATATCTCCTATTTCTTTTTTATAATCATGTCCTTTAGTTTTATATTTTATATTCATTCCTTGATGAATAGATTGATAACAATATATATATGTAATTGCATGAGTGCTAACTGCTGATTTATACACAGCTGTCAATTCCATAGGAATCGTTTTGAAATTTTCTTTAAAAATGAAGAAATTCGTTCCTTTCAATATATTAAATGCACCTTTTATAATAAATAAAATACTTATTATTATCATATTTATTCTCCTAAAAAACAATTTAACTATATAAATATATAATAAAAAAAGAAGTTTAATTACATTTTTAACTTCTACTTAAAAAAAACATAATAATTGGCGTCCTCGAGGTGATTCGAACACCCGATCTATCGCTTAGGAGGCGATTGCATTATCCAGCTGTGCTACGAGGACAAATCCTCTTTTATCCTATCAAAATTGTGATAAAATTACAATATTGATAATATTGATTGACAATTTCAATTTTTAAATTATTATGTAAAAACGAGGTGTTTTTATTATGAAAGAGAATATTATTATATTAATTCCTGCCTATGAACCAACGTCAACACTTATCTCGTATGTTCATGACTTATCACAACATTTTAAACATATTGTCGTTGTTGATGATGGCTCTGGAAAAAACTATTTAAATATTTTTAATTCTATTGATTCACTATGTCATGTTATTCATTATTCTGATAACCAAGGAAAAGGCTATGCCTTAAAAACAGGTTATCAATATATCAAAGAAAATTACATAAATGCTCAAGGAGTTGTTACAGTTGACTGTGATGGTCAACACCATTTAAATGATGTTATTAATATTAGTTGTATGATAGAAAATCATCCTCATTCTCTTATTTTGGGAACACGTGATTTTTCACAAAAAAATGTACCAATTAAATCACAATTTGGAAACCGTTTTTCATCTTTATTATTCTTTATATTATATGGAAAATGGTTAAGTGATACCCAAACAGGTTTACGAGGATTTGATATATCCTTAATTAATGAAATGATTCAAATTCAAGGAAATCGTTTTGAATATGAATCTCAAGTTTTAATTGATTGTGTTGAAAAAAATATTCCTATAGAAACGAAATCTATTCAAACAATCTATGAAGATAATAATAGTGGAACACATTTTCAACCTTTAAGAGACAGTTTATTAATTAGTAAGGTTCTATTAGGGCGTTTTTCTAAGTTCTTTTCATCATCTATTATGAGTTCCATCATTGATATTGGATTTGCTTGGGTATTTTTAGATTTATTGAAATTATGTATTTTTGATGATTTTTTAAGAATTATCTGTGCAACAGTTCTAGCTAGAATTATTTCTATGCTTTTTAACTACACTGTAAATAAAAAATATGTATTTAAAAACAAAAGTTCACATAAAACATTTATTCGTTATTTAATTCTATCTATAATTATTATGCTTTTATCAGGTAGTTTCGTATACATAGCAGCTAATTTCATTGGTATTAATGAAAAGATTGCAAAACCTATTGTTGATTCACTTCTATTCTTATTAAGTTACCAATTACAAAAGAAATGGGTTTTTAAGGGGGAGTCTAATAATGAAAAATAATACTAAAAAAATGATTTTCTTTTTAATAACAGCTATTTTAATGACGATTTATTTATTATGGAGAATCTTTTTTACATTACCTTTTGATCAAGGTTTACCACAAGTTATTTTTGGAATTTTATTAATTGTTGCTGAAACAATTACTGTCTTTACCACTTTTGAACTTTACTATCGTAAAATAAAAAGTGATCGTTACGAACTTGAATTACCAGAAATAGAACTACAAGATTATCCAGACATTGATGTTTTTATTGCAACACATAATGAAAGTACTGAACTTTTATATAAAACAGCTAATGCCTGTACTTATATGGATTATCCTGATTTATCAAAAGTACATATCTATTTTTGTGATGATGGTAATCGTAAAGAAGTAGAAGATCTTGCTAAACAATTAAATATTGGCTACATCGGTCTTAAAGATAATAAAGATGCTAAATCTGGAAATTTAAACAATGCTTTAAGTCATACATCTTCTCCATTGATAGCTACATTTGATGCAGATATGATACCAAGACATACGTTTTTAATGAAGACAGTCCCTTATTTTCTTCTTCCTTATTATATAAAAGAAGATGAAAAATGGCGAAAACGTACAGAAGAAGAAATGGATGAAAAATTTAAAATCGGTCTTATTCAAACACCACAAAGTTTTTATAATCCTGATTT
Organism: Bacillota bacterium; assembly: GCA_030540195.1. Lineage (GTDB taxonomy): Bacteria > Bacillota_I > Bacilli_A > Erysipelotrichales > Coprobacillaceae > Faecalibacillus. The sequence continues at coordinate 9,934 of JAUNWT010000003.1, forward strand.
ATTCCAATATAATCTTTATGCTGAAAATACAATTCCAAATGAACAAGATTTCTTTTCTAAAGAAGTCAATATTATGCGTAATTCATCAAATGCGATTGCCTATACAGGAAGTAACACCGTTATTTCTAGACAAGCCCTTGAAGATATTGGTAGATTTCCACTTAAAACAATTACAGAAGACTTTGAAACAAGTGTGCGTATTCAAAAAGAAGGCTATGTAACGTATGCTACTGATGAAGTGCAAGCAGCAGGTCTTTCAACCACAACTATCCCAAGTATGATCAAACAACGTACACGTTGGGCTCGTGGTGTTATTCAAAGCATTCAAAATACTCATGCAATTTTTACACGTCATTTACCTATTGCTGGAAGATTGACATATTTAAGTGCTTATTTATATTGGTGGTCTTTTTTCAATCGTCTTATTTTTATTTTAGCACCAATTATGTTTGCACTCTTTGATTTTCAAGTTGTTAATACTGACTTTGTTTCATTACTTATTTTTTGGTTACCTGCTTATTTCTTTTATAGTATGTCTATGCGTTATTTATCAAGCAATATTAGAAATCAAAGATGGTCACAGGTTATCGATACGATTCTTGCACCTTATTTAATTTTTCCTGTTATTTTAGAAACATTACATATACATCAAAGAAAATTTAAAGTAACAAATAAAAAGAAAGATAATTCTCGTAAACAAAATCTTTATTATGCCATTCCACATATTATTTTACTTATTCTTTCTATTGCTGCCATCATTCGCTTTGTTTGGGGAAAATACGGCTGGGCATTAATTTATAGTAGTATTATTATTTTCTGGCTTGTTTATAACTTAGTTGCTATTATCTATGCCCTTTTATTCATGATTGGTCGTGATGCACCTCGTAGAAGTGAACGTATCAAAGCAACTGCTCATGTTGAAATAAATGTTGAAAATGTGATAATTCATGCAATAACTTATGATGTTTCTGATTATGGGCTCTCATTTATTATTGAAAATTCACAATATATTCCTGATGATCAAGAAATTTCACTTAAAGTCAGCGATGGACCTTACACTTCTCAATTAAAAGGTCATGTTGCTTATGTTAAAAAACATGAAAAAGGTTGGTTTTATGGCATGGAAGTAGAGCCTATTGATCAAAAAAATAAAAATGAATATCTTCAAATCATTTATGATCGTGATCATTCATTACCAGTAGAAATGGATCTATGGTCAACTGCTTATGATGATATGATGAGAAATATTTCTTTAAGAGTGAAAAAAAAACCATTAGAAAAACAAAAACAACCTCGTTTTTTGATTAATAAAGCTGTTACTTTTGTAAATGGTGCTTCAGGTGTTATTGTAGATTTTAATTATGATTATGTTGCTATTTCAAACTTTAAAGAAGGAAATACACATCCTGAAACTTACGTATGGCGTAGTCCTTCTGGTATTTTCCTTGTTTTGAAAAAAACAGATCATGTTAGTAAAGACGATCAACATCTTTTACTTAAAGTAGATAATTTATCATCTTTAGTAAAAAATAATCAACTCGATGATTTGATCAATGAACTTATTATTTAAAAGGAGGTTATTATGTATTTTTTAAAGATTATTGCTTTTATAGGCTCTATAATTGGTTACTTCTTTATTTTTAGAAAATTGTTTAAAATTGATTCTTTCTTTGTCCCTCTTTTTACATTTTCAACTTTAACTTTAGGTGTTTATTTAGGAGGACTATGTCATTATTTATTAGAAGTAAGCTATCTTTTAATGTTTATTGGTTTAGGATGTTTTATTTATTTCTTAATAAAACATCCTTTCAAAGAATTAAAAAAATTTTTCAATCTATTTCATTTAGCTTTTTTCATTGGCTGTGTTCTATTTTTTGTTTTACTTTTAAATAGTCAATTTATTCATTATGATAATTTTTCACATTGGGGAACCGTTGTCAAAACGATGCTTCTTACAAATGATTTTCCTAATATACAAACACCAATTATCGAATTTACAAATTATCCTTTAGGAATGTCTTCTTTTATTTATTATGGGTGTCTTTTTTTAGGACATGGACAAAATATAATGCTTTTTATGCAAGGTATTTATATTTTTTCATGCTTTTATGCAATCTTTGGAATTATTCAAGAAAAGAAACGTTTTCTTCTATATACTTTTTTAGCAGCTGGATGTTCTCTTTTATCGATATTTAATATTACGATTCGTATTAATAATTTATTAGTTGATTTTGTTTTACCAATTGTTTCTCTTGCCGTTTTTTCTATTTCTTATACTTATCGTCATGATTTAAAGAAAGCAATGATTGCCCTTCCTATTTTAGGATTACTAACCATTGTTAAAAGTACTGGAAGTATTTTTGCTCTTATCAATCTTATTTATATCATTTACCTTGCTTTCATCGATAGAGATACTCGTAAAAAAAGTAATATAAAATGGGTATTACCATTTGCATTATCTTATTTACCAATTATCTTATGGCAATTACATATGAAAACAGCTTTTGCAGGTGTGAGTAATAAATTCGATGTTTCTTCTACTCAAATAAAAACAACAAATGATATTCACAAAATAATTCAACTTTTTATAAAATCATCCTTTGATTTTTCAAGTCGGCAAACTCTAGGAATTTTTATCTTTGAAATTGTGACAATTGTCGCAACCCTTTTTCTCTACTTCTTCTTAAAGAAGAAATGGGCTTTAATTAAAGCACTTATTGCTTTAGATATTATGTTGATTCTTTATTATTTAGGTATTTTAGCGATGTATATTTTCTCTATGCCACTTGATGAAGCTTTATATTTAGCCGGATTTGAACGTTATAGTGCAAGTATTGTTGTTTTATTCTGTGGTGCCCTTATTATGTGTGCTACGGTTGATTTAGAAAATTCTTTTTCAATTAAAATGAATGATACATATAACTATCGTGCCTTTAAATCTATTAAAACTAAGAAATATTATCAAATGGGAATCATTGCTTCTTTATCACTTGCAATTATTACTCTTTTATCTGAATATAATGGTATGATCTATAATCAAAATCAATATCAAACATCCCTTGTTCAAGAAGTTAAAAATGTAACGGGTGACCGTTGGAATCATAAAACTGTTGATTCACATAAATATCTTACTTATGCAAGCGATAAAGAAAGTCAGGTTACAAATTATTATTTACAATATATTTCTCGTTATATGCTTTTTGCTGATCATGTTGATGGTGTTTGTTTATTTTATGAGGATAACTTAATTAATTTATTAAATAATTATGATTATCTTGTTATCGTTGAAGCTGATAAGAATGAAAAAGATTTATTAAAGCGTTATTTTAACGTAGATGGTAAAGAGGGTATTTATCGTGTAAAAGATCTCTTTTCTAATATGACACCTCTTGCAAAAAAACAATACGAACTTGTAAAAAAATACTCACAATAATTTGTGAGTATTTTTTATGTATCTAATTCTTTCATTTTATTATGAAAGTCAATAACATCATTGAAAAGCATACGAATGACACAAATCATTGGTACTCCTAAAAACATCCCAATAAACCCAAAGAAATGTCCAAAAATCGTAATAGAAAGTAAAACCCAAAATGGAGAAATACCTACGACATCCCCTAGAATCTTTGGTCCTAGGAATAACCCGTCAAACTGTTGTAAAGCAAAGACAAAGACTAGAACTGCTAATGCATGAAATAAATCTCCTGTCATCAATGCTACAAGTACAGCAGGAACACCACCAATAAATGGACCAAAATAAGGAATCATGTTCGTAATTAAAATAAAAACAGCAAGAATTGGGAAGAATTTCACTTTTAAAATTGCAAGACCAATAAAAGCTATAATTCCAATAATTAAAGAATCCAAAAATTTACCATAAATAAATTGACCAAAAATTTGATGTGAACGGACTGCATAATCATGAATTAAAGAAATCTTTTCTTTTGACATAAAGAGCGAACATAATCGATCAAAAATACTTACAAGTTTTTTAGCTTCAATTAAAACGTATGGCGTAAAAATTAAACCTAAAACAGCAGTAATAATTGTACTTCCTGCTTTGAAAATCGTTCCAAGTGTCGCAATTGGATCAATAGCTTCAATTGAATTGACATATTTAACAACCATTTCATCAACTTTAATAATCACTTCACTTGCTAGATTACTTCCTAAATAGGTTTCTAAAGTTTTTTCAAAGTTTTTAATATACAACGTTAAATTATCCGCAATATTAACAACATAGTTGACAAGTGCAGGAATAATCGCGATAAGTAAAACAACGATGATTAAAACAAAAACGACGAAAATAAAAATAGATGAGATTGTATGACTATATTTTATAAGCTTTTCATTTTGAAAAGAATCTAAAAACATTTCAAACTTATAAACCAAAGGTTGTAAAAAATAAGCAAGTATCGCTCCTACAATCAAAGGAATAAAAGCTGATAAAATATTAGAAAATAAAGCTATATCAAATGTTTTATAAATAAAAATGATCACACATGCACATAAAATAATCCCAACATAATTCTTCAATGTCTTCATTTTAAACCACCTCAAACTTTTTTCCATTATATCACACTCTCTATATTTTTACGATGCTTATTCCAACTTCTTAATAATCTTCTTATATAATAAATACTCATTTTTTCATATACTTCTTGTGTCTTAATATCGACTAGACAATAATCTTGTTCATATTTTATAATGGTCAAACCATAATGATATAAACCACTAATAATATCAATATCCAATAAAAAAACCTCCTTTACACATTCTATGTATAAAGTGAGGTATTATAATAAATAAATAATAAATAACTTAAAGATAACAAAAAGCCACCTATAACATCAGAAAAATAATGCACGCCTAAATAAATACGACTTAATCCTATTAAAATGATCATGATTGCTAAAAATACTTCTATTATCTTTCTATATTTTAAAGAACTTTTTTTTACTTCAACGATCAACAAGCCATACCCTATCATTGCAGACATACTATGTCCACTTGGAAAACTATAGTTTGTTTCTTTAACTAAATGATACATTTGAGGTGGTCTTGGTCTTTTAACCAGTGCTTTAATTATACGATTGATTCCTTGAATAATTAACAAATGGATTCCTATCCAAACATCCTTTTTATTTTTTAAAAGTACTAACACTAAAACAAGTATGACATAAAACCAAGTACTTCCTAGATTTGAACAAAGTTTAAAAAAGGATGTCATAAAATCACATTTTAGATTTTGAACCAAATGATAAATAAACCAATCTATTGGTTGAATAATTTGGTAATGAATGAATAAATAATCAATAACAAATAAACAAAGAGGAATAATAAATAAATATTTCTTTTTCATTTTATTCTTCTATTTCTAATTGATAAACTTTTTCAAAGACTTTTATAAGCATACTATATAATTTTTCATTATTACTACTTATAACAAAGCCATAAACACGCTTCGTAAGTGCTTTATATAATTTAGGATTATTAAATCCTAAATGTGCATTTAAAAGTTCAACTTGTTCCTTTTGATTTGATTTTAATAATAAATACACAGTAATAACATATACCTTTGATAAATATTCAATAACATAACTTCTTTGTCTTCTACTCTTTAAAGAATAAACATCATATAAATCCCATAAGCTTTTCATTAAATCAACATAACTATTTGATTTTGAAATATGAATTTTACGATGTGTTCCATAACAATGGAAAGGCACATTTAAATAATACATTGATTTAATATAAGGAATTGTTCCATAGACTGTTAATTCATTATAAAAAATATTTTCTTCATCTGCATTAATCTTTTTTAAAGTGCTTGTTTTAATAATGACAGAACCTAAATCAATTTGAAAATGTTTATGAAATGCTTTAATATTATGCCATTCAAAAATTGTTTCCATTGGAAAAACATTTTTATAAGAAATACGTTTTTCTTTTTCTTGAGGAACAACATATTTATAATCAGTAAGAAGTACATCTAAGTTTGCTTGAATACGAATAAAGTCACGAATCGTTTCAATAACACTTACAAGTGAAGGCTGATCTAAATAATCAAAACATTGAAGTATTTTAAAATAAAGTCCTTCACTATGTTTTAAAGCTGTTTTTAAAAAAGGAACATCTTCCCTTGTTGTAATAACTTTTACAGTATCAGGATAAGCTTCTTCATACTCTTTGGCTACTTGCAATGTTTCATCATGCGAATGTCTATCTACAATTAAGACTTCCACTTCATCTTTCATTAAAAGACATGAATTAATAGCTTTATGCATTTCCATAATTGAGTTATAACAAGGTATACATACTGTTAATAATTTCATAATTAAATCCTCCAAAAATATTCTATCATAATTCGTCTATTAGTACACGTATTATTGCATTTCCTTTGATTTTGTGCTATTTTATTAAGGTATCTAAAGGAGGAAATAATATGCATTTTGTAATTAATGTGTTTGTTGCTGGAGTATGTTTTATCTCTCTTATTTTATTCAAAGAGATTTTTAATAAAATCATGAAAGTTTTATTAAGTGTTGTTGGATGTGGAACTTTATCTTATGCACTTTCTATTCTTATTAAAAAATGTGGAGAATGGTTTGGATGTTGGTCTGGAGATGCAAAATATATTAAAAGTAATTTCTTATGGATCTTACCAATTGTTCTTGTTGTTTATATTATTATTTGTTTTATTATTGCAAAGAAAAATAAAGCTGAATAAGCTTTATTTTTTTATACCCACAGCTTTCTTCGCAAGTCCGTCGGCTACTTCATTATAATAGTCCCCACTATGTGCTAAAACCTTTTGAAAATAAATCTCAATCTTATTTCTCATTGCTTGTATGTTTTTTACATAGTTTTGTGTTTGTTCTTTATTTGCTTTCCATAAACCTGTTGCCCACTTTTCAATACCTTCATAATCATAGTAAATACAAATAGATTTATATTGATGATCTATCGCATACTGAATAGCTTTTAAACAACCAAGTATTTCCCCTGAAACATTTCGCATAGAGGCATATTCTGGTTGATTACCTTTCCCTAACAATTGTCTAATAACTTGTTGTCCTTCAATTAAAACACAACCATATCCATATTCTCTTGTTTTAACATTAAAACTTCCATCAACATAAGCAAGTAGTCCTAAAACATCATTTGCTTTCTTTACTTCTTTTCCTATAAATGCTTTTGCTTCTTCTTCAGTTGTAAATGATTTATAGACTGCCCCTGAATAACCATTAACTTGTTCTTTACATTCATCCCAAGTATGATAAATTCCTGGATTTCTTCCTTCTTTAACTGCATAAAATTTTGCCATAGTTAGCTCCTTTGTATATTTTCTTTATTATAATCTTTGTATCAAGCATTGTATATCTTTTTTATTTGTTTTAAAATTAATATAGTATATTGTAAGCGAGGAGAAAATATGAAACGTTGTCTTATTATTATTAATCCATCATCTGGTAAGCATATCATTCAAAATAAATTAGATCGCATTATCGGTCAACTAACATTACAAAACATTGTTGAACATTTTGAAATCTTCTATACAAAGAAAAAAGATGATGCTTATTATAAAGCAAAAGAAAGTGATGAAAATCAATACGATTTTATCATGTCTGTTGGCGGTGATGGTACTTTAAATGAAGTTATTTCAGGAATGGTAGATAGCCATAAAAAAATACCACTTTGTATTTTAGCAGCAGGAACTGTTAATGATTTTGCCAATTATTTAAATATTCCAAGCTCAGTCGATGGTATTGTCGACATGATCCAAAACTTTAATGTTATTTCTAGTGATGTAGGGAAAATCAATAATCAATATTTTATTAATGTCGCTGCTGCAGGAATGTTTTCAGATATTTCTTTTGCTGTATCAAAAGAAGAAAAGAAAAAATTTGGTCCATTAGCTTATTACTTTAAAGGTATGACACAATTACCTCAGCAACTTTCGACAAATCTTCATCTTAACGTAATCGTTGATGATGAAACTTTTGAAGAAGATGCTTATATGTTTGCGATAACGAATACCAATCGTGTAGGCGGTTTTGATGGTATTATTCCTTTTGCGGATATCAATGATGGAAAGCTCGATCTTGTAATCGTTAAAAGATGTTCTGTCACCGATTTAATTGCTTTAATCAAAGATTATCGTTTTGGCAAACATGATAAAAGTCCTTTTATTCACTATATTCAAGGACAACATATTCACATTACTTGTGATCAAGATCTTACAATGGATATAGATGGTGAAGAAGGAACCCATCTTCCTATTGATGTACATAATTTACAAAAATCAATTCAATTATTAGTTCCTTCAAAATAATTTTATACAAAAAAGATTTCACTATTTTATAACAGTTGAAATCTTTTTTAGTTCTAATTAATAATTTTTAAAACATCTCCTTCAATGGACGTTTAGTCCAAAAGAAAACAAAAAAAGCTATTGATGGATTAATCCATTTCAATAGCTCCTGTATATAATTGATAATATTTACCTTTTTCTTTAATAAGTGATTGATGATTTCCTCTTTCAATAATATGTCCTTGTTCTAAAACCATAATGCAATCACTGTTTTTAATTGTTGATAAACGATGGGCAATAACAAGTGTTGTTCTACCATGCATTAATTTATCCATCCCATCTTGTACAAGTTTTTCTGTACGAGAATCAATAGAAGATGTTGCTTCATCTAAAATAAGTGCTGGTGGATTAGCAACAGCTGCACGGGCAATCGCTAATAACTGTCTTTGTCCTTGAGATAAGTTCGCCCCATCTCCTGTAAGCATTGTTTGATAGCCATCTGGTAAATGTTTAACAAACAAATCTGCATTGGCAAGTTTTGCTGCTTCGATACATTCTTCATCTGTAGCATCAAGACGTCCATAACGAATATTATCCATAACTGTTCCCGTAAATAAATGTGTATCTTGTAAAACTACACCTAACGATCTTCTTAAATCATCTTTTTTAATGAGTTTAATATCAATTCCATCATAAGTAATCGAACCTTTTTGAATATCGTAGAAACGATTGATTAAGTTTGTAATAGTTGTTTTACCTGCACCTGTTGCTCCAACAAAGGCAATCTTTTCACCAGGATTAGCGTAAACATCAACATTGTGTAAAACCATACGATCATCGAAATAACCAAAGTCAACACTTTCTAGACGAATATCACCCTTCATTTCAACAAGTTCAACATGTCCATCACTACGTGGATGTTTCCAAGCCCAATGTCCAGTTCTTTTATCTGTTTCTACCATTTTTCCATCAACAGTTTCTACACGACATAAAGTAACAACGCCTTGATCATCTTCACTTTCTTGATCTAATAAATCAAAGATACGACCAGCTCCAGCTTGTGCCATGGCAACAGCATTGATTTGTTGAGAAATTTGTCCGATAGGTTGGTTGAAACTTTTATTCAATGTTAAGAAAGCAACAAGGGTACCAATTGTCAATGCAAAATGTCCATTTAAAGCAAGAATTGCCCCAACAATTGCACAAATAATATAAGAAATATTTCCAAGTTGTACTGTAACTGGCATTAAGATATTCGCAAACTTATGTGCTTGATAAGCACTTTCTCTTAATTCATCATTTAATTTTCTAAAATCTGCAATTGCTTGATCTTCATGGTTAAAAACTTTAACAACTTTTTGACCAGAAATCATTTCTTCAATATATCCATTAACTTTACCTAAATCCCCTTGTTGTTGAACAAAGAATTTACCTGATAATGAACCAAGTTTTCTTGATACAACAAGCATGACCATAAGCATACATACACTTAACACAGTTAAAGGAATATTTAAAATAATCATGGATACAAATGTTGTCACAATGGTCATGCAACTTGAAATAAGTTGTGGAATTGATTGTGAAATTAATTGTCTTAATGTATCAATATCATTTGTATAAACTGACATTGTATCCCCATGAGGTGTTCTATCAAAATAACGAATTGGTAAAGATTCCATATGTTCAAACATCTCAATTCTTAAATCTCTTAAGAACCCTTGTGTTACATAAACCATAATACGGTTAAATGTAAAAGCACAAACAACACCACAAGCATAAAGTGCACCTACACGAATTAACGCATGCAATAATCCACTAAAATCAGGTGAAGAACTTTTTAAAAGTGGAACAATATACTCATCAATTAATGTTTGCATAAACATTGTTCCTTGAACATTAAATAAAGCATTTCCTACAATACATAGAAAAACAACAATTAAATGGATTTTATATTTACTCCATAACATTTGAAGTAAACGTTTCATTGTTCCTTCTTTCATTATTCTTCCTCCTTCCCTTTCATTTGTGTTTCATAAATTGTACGATAAATTTCATTTGTTTCTAATAATTTTTCATGTGTGTCAAATCCATCAACGACACCATCATTTAAAACAATAATACGACTTGCATTTTGGACAGATGAAATACGTTGTGAAATAATAATTTTTGTTGTATCCGGAATACGTTCATTGAATGATTCTTGAATACTTGCATCTGTAGCTGTATCAACAGCACTTGTTGAATCATCTAAAATTAAGATTTTAGGATTTTTAAGTAACGCTCTGGCAATACATAAACGTTGTTTTTGTCCACCTGAAACGTTTGAACCACCTTGTTCAATATACGTATTATAACCATCTTCAAAACGATCAATAAACTCATCTGCACAAGCTAAACGACAAGCTTCTTTACATTCTTCCTCCGTTGCATTTTCATTACCCCAACGTAAGTTTTGTAAGATTGTTCCACTAAATAAAACATTCTTTTGTAATACTACAGAAACTTCATCTCTTAAAACTTCAAGATCATAGTTACGAACATCTTGTCCACCAACAACTACACTTCCTTCGTCAACATCATATAAACGAGAAATAAGGTTGACCAAACTACTTTTAGCACTTCCAGTACCACCAATAATTCCAATTGTTTCACCACTTTTAATATGAAGATCAACATCTTTTAAAACCGCTTCTCCACTACCATGTTTATAAGAGAAAACGACATGATTGAAATCAATTGAACCATTTTTTACTTCAGTTAAAGCTTCTTGAGGAGATACTAAATCAGATTGTTCATTAATAACTTCAGCAATACGTCTTCCTGAAGCAAGTGACATGGTAATCATAACAAATGCCATAGAAAGCATCATAAGTGACATCATAATATTCATAACATAACTAAATAAACTTGTAAGTTCACCTGTTGTAAGGGTTCCACCAACGATTGCTTTAGCACCTAACCATGAAAGCATTAAAATCGAACCATACACTGCAATTAACATTGCTGGGTTATTGTAAGATAAAACAGATTCAGCTTTGACGAAAAGTTTATAAATGTTTTGTGCTGCTTTTTTAAATTTTTCATTTTCATATTTTTCTCTAACAAATGATTTAACAACACGAATTCCAACAACGTTTTCTTGAACACTTTCATTTAAAGTATCGTATTTAGGGAAAACATCATTAAAATATTTTGTAGCATGATACATAATAGTTGCAAGAACAGCCACTAAGAAAACGATGGCAACAACGAAAATCATACTTAATTTTAAGTTGATCATCATAGCCATAGCTAAGGCACAAATAAGTGACATTGGCGCACGAATACACATACGAATAATCATTTGATAAGCATTTTGTACGTTTGTCACATCTGTTGTTAAACGTGTTACAAGCCCAGCAGTGCTATATTTATCAATGTTTGAAAAAGAGAATGTTTGAATGTTTGTATACATCGCATCTCTTAAATTAGCCGCAAAACCAGTTGAAGCTTTAGCTGCATGATTTCCCGCTAAAAAACCAAGTGATAATGTTCCAATAGCGATAGTAAACATAAGTGCTCCATATTTTGTAACATTAGACATATTTCCAGCTTCTATTCCTTTATCAATAAGACTTGCCATTAATAAAGGGATGATAATTTCTAAGACAACTTCTAACGCTGCAAACAACATTGTAAGTAATGAGTCTTTTTTATACTCTTTAATTTGTTTCATTAAAGTTTTTACCATATTTGACTTCCTTTCCTATTCATTTACCGAACTTCATGAATATTTATAAATCTTCTTTGATGTTATTAATTAATTTATCCGCTATTTTAATAAACGTATTTATTTCTTCTTCAGATAAATTTCTACTTAATTTTTGATGCATTTCTTTCATTTTATCTTCAATTTGACGATTGTGTGCTCTTGAAGAATCCGTTAAAACGATTTTCTTTAATCTTGCATCATACTCTACTTCTTCTCTTGTAATCATTCCTTTTTTACACATCAGTTTCAACATTTCTGATGTGGTAGAACGATTAATTGAAAATTCCTTTTCTATATCTTTAGGAAATGTATCAAGTCCACTGTCTTCTCTATCTTGAACAAAACCAATAATCCAACAATGCATTAAAGTTGCACGATCAGGTCGTTGACCTGTTTCTTTATCCATTGCTTTTCTCATTAGATTATTTATGGTCTTAATACGATGTCCAATGGGATCTCTGTACATATCATCTCTCCTTTATTGTTCGGTTACGAATTGTATGTTACCATACAATTTATGATTTGTAAACTCTTTTCATAGAAGTTCTTTATAAGTCGTTGTATAATAGAAAAGAAAGTGAGGCAGACAAATGGAAATTAAAGAAAGATTTTTAAATTACGTGGGTTTTGATACACAATCAGATAGTTATTCACATACTGTTCCTTCAACTTCAAAACAATTAAAATTAGGAAATTATTTAGTTGAAGAACTAAAATCATTAGGAATTGAAAACGCTAAGATAGATGAATTTGGTGTTGTTTATGGAACAATTCCTAGTAATAATAATCATCAAGGAGATGTTATTGGTTTTATTGCTCATATGGATACTTCTCCTGATGCAAGTGGTAAAGACATTCATCCACAAATCATTAAAGATTATCAAGGTCAAAAAATTACTTTAAATCAAGAAAAAGAACTTTATCTTGACCCTGAACAATATCCTCAACTCTTACAACTTATTCATCATGATTTAATTACAACAGATGGAACAACTTTATTAGGAGCCGATGATAAAGCTGGTATTGCGATCATTATGCAAATGGTGGAATATATTTATAATCATCCTGAATTTAAACACAATGATATTCAAATTGCCTTTACACCTGATGAAGAAATTGGACATGGTAGTGATCATTTTAATGTTGAATACTTTAACGCTCAATACGCTTACACAATTGACGGTGGAGATATTCACATTGTAGAATATGAAAACTTTAACGCATTTAGTGCGGAAGTAAAAGTCCATGGAAGAAGTATTCATCCAGGAAGTGCTAAAAATAAAATGATTAATTCAACGCGTGTTGCCTATGAATTTGATTCACTTTTACCAGTGCATATGCGTCCTGAATCAACAGAAGGTTATGAAGGATTTAATCATCTTCACTCTATTCAAGGAACATGTGAAGAAACAACAGTAGAATATATTATTCGTAACCATGACTTACAACAAGCAAAAAAACAATGCCAAGACTTTAAAGACATTGCAGAGTTCTTAAGCAAAAAATATGGTTATCAAATTGTTGATGTCACAATTACAGAAAGCTACTTAAATATGAAAGAAGCTTTAAAAGATCATATGTTTATTGTAGAACAAGCATTAACTGCCATCAAAGAAAATGGTTTAGATGCTTATTGTTCACCTATTCGTGGTGGTACAGATGGTGCACGTTTAACATTCAAAGGTCTCCCTTGTCCTAATCTTGGAACAGGTGGTTTTAACTATCATGGTCCTTATGAATATTGTTCACTTACGATGATGGAAAAACAAGTTCAAATTTTACTTCATATTTTAAAAAACACTGCTTCAAAATAAGCAGTGTTTCTTTATGAAAAATAGTTTAGAGAAAACTCTAAACTATTTTTTTGACCATTTTTCAAATTCTTCATCAGTAGCTAAAACATAATGTGTTCCATCTACTAAATGTTCCGTACCTTTTGTATAATCTACTCCACTTTCTTTATAATCATAAGTAAATGATTTACGTACTTTTTCTACACGTGGATTTGGATGTGGAATGGCACTTAATAATGATTTTGTATATGGGTGAATTGGATTATCAAAGATTTCTTCAGTAGTTCCTGTTTCTACTAAATGTCCTAAATGTAATACTCCAATTTTATCACTGATATATTTTACCATTGATAAGTCATGTGCAATAAATAAATAAGCAATTCCTGTTTCTTTTTGAATCTTTTTCATTAAGTTAACAACTTGTGCTTGAATAGATACGTCTAACGCTGAAATTGCTTCATCGGCAATAATTAAATCAGGATTCATAATTAATGCTCTTGCAATACCAATACGTTGTCTTTGTCCACCTGAGAATTGATGTGGATAACGTGAAGCATGTTCTCTTGATAAACCAACAAGTTCAAGCATTTCATAAATTTTTTCATTTCTTTCTTCCATAGAAGAATAAGACTTATGAATATCTAAACCTTGACCAATAATATCAATAACTTTCTTTCTTGGATTTAAACAAGCCATTGGATCTTGGAAAATCATTTGCATCTTAGTATGTAATTCTTTAGATGTTTCCTTATCTAATTTTCCACCAATTTCTTTTCCATTGAAAACAATTGAACCAGAAGTTGGTTTATATAAACGAATAATACTTCTACCAGTAGTTGATTTACCTGAACCAGATTCACCTACTAAACCATAAGTTTCACCTGGCATAATATCAAATGAAATACCATCAACTGCTTTTACTGTAAAGTTACGATTAATTTTAAAATGTTGTTTTAAATCTTTAACGACAAGGATAGGTTCTTTCTTTTCCATTATTCAATACCCTCCTTTTTCATTTTTTCTAATCTGTTTTTTAATTCAACTGGCATTTCAACTTTTGGAGCTTTTTCATGCATTAACCATGAAGCAACTTTATGAGTTGTACTACCAGGTACTTTAAACATTGGAGGTTCAATTCTTAAATCAATATTTAAAGCATACTTATTACGTGGAGCAAAAGCATCTCCTTTTACTTCATGTGCTAAGTTTGGTGGTGTACCAGGGATTGTATATAATTCATCATCATCAGTATCTAAATCTGGCATAGATGATAATAATCCCCAAGTATATGGATGACGTGGATCATAGAAAATTTCATCAATTGTTCCAGTTTCTACGATTTTACCAGCGTACATAACGTTTACATAATCAGCCACTTTAGCAACAACACCTAAGTCATGTGTGATGTAAATAACTGATAAATCTTTTTTCTTTTGGATATCTTGAATTAATTCAAGAATTTTAGCTTGGATAGTAACATCCAATGCAGTTGTAGGTTCATCACAAATTAAAACATAAGGATCACATGATAAAGCAATTGCGATAACAATTCTTTGTCTCATCCCACCAGATAATTGGTGAGGATAGTTTTTCATACGTTTTTCAGCATTAGTAATACCTACTAATTGTAATAATTCAACTGCTTTTTTATAAGCTTCTTCTTTTGGTGTATTGTAATGATGAATCATTGGTTCCATGATTTGATTTCCAATAGTCATTGTAGGGTTTAATGATGTCATTGGATCTTGGAAAACCATGGCAATTTTACGACCACGGATTTCACTTTGCATTTCTTTTTCACTTAATTGACAAATATCTTTAGTGATTTTTTCACCAGTATTTTCATCTGTCCAAGTGTAGTTAATAGAACCACCATCAATTGAACCATTTCCAGCCATGATACCCATAATTGCTTTTGTAGTAACTGATTTACCTGATCCAGATTCACCAACGATAGCGATTGTTTCACCTTTATATAAATCTAAGTTAACACCACGAATGGCTTTAACAGTACCACTATCAGTTCTAAAAGAGATATTTAAATCTCTGACTTCTAATATTTTTTCTCTTTCTGCCATAATTACATCTCCTTCATAGTTGGATCAAGTGCATCACGAAGTCCATCACCAAATAAGTTGAAACTTAACATTAAGATAGAGAAAATAATAACTGGAATTACCATCATGTAAGGGTAAATAGTAATTGAGTTAAATCCATCATTAATTAATGTTCCTAATGAAGCCATTGGAATTGGTAAACCTAAACCAACGAATGATAAGTATGCTTCATAGAAGATAGCATTTGGAATAGACATCATAATCATAATAATCATTTGACTATAAATATTTGGTAAAATTTCTTTAAAGATAATAAACATATTACTAGCTCCTAAAGTACGTGAAGCTAAAACGAATTCTTCTTCTTTTACTCTTAAAACTTGAGCTCTTGTAATTCTTGACATACCAATCCATTCAGTAAATGATAAAGCCATGATAATTGTGAATAATGATGCTTTCATCACCATTAATAACAATGTTAATATTACTAAAGTTGGGATAGAGTTAATGATTTCTTGAATTCTTTGCATTACTGAATCAACTTTACCTCCAAAATAACCAGAGATAAGTCCGTATGTCATACCTACAATCACATCAATAAAGATTGCAACAACGGCAATGAATAATGAATATCTTGTACCTGTCCAAACACGTACAAATAAATCACGACCATAAGTGTCTGTACCAAAGAAATGTTCAGCACATGGTGAGATACTTGCAATTTTTGTATTGATTGCATCAAATTTATATGATGAAAACATTGGGGCAAAAATAGCAAATACCGCGATAACTAAAATACAAATTAAACCGATAACGGCACCTTTATTCTTTTTAAAACGATTTAAAGAATCTTTCCAAGCAGGAAGTGATGGAGCAACAACGTCTTTAGTAATGTCTTGTTTATCTCCAACGAATTCAAAATCGTCTGGTAAAAATTCAATCTTTTCTAAATCCATTATTAATCATCCTTTCCTAATCTAATTCTTGGATCGATAATTCCGTAAGAAATATCAATAATCAACATCATAAAGATGTACATTGCCGCATATAAGAATGAACAAGCTAAAATGATGTTGTAATCATTTGATAAAATACTATTAATTAATAATTTACCTAATCCAGGAACAGAACAAATCTTTTCAACAACCATAGTACCTGTCATTAAGTTAACTAAGATAGGTCCTAAAATTGTAATAACTGGAATTAAAGCATTTCTTAATGCATGTTTGAAAATTAAAGTTTTACGATCTAAACCTTTTGCTTTTGCAAGAGTCATATATTCACTTGTTAAAACTGAAACCATTTCAGTACGTGTAAAACGTGCAACGTTTGCAATAACACCAACTGATAAAGCCAAAATTGGCATAATTGATGATTTAATTGCATTCGATGAACTATATGAAGTTGGTAACAATCTTAATTTTGAAGCAAATAGTAATAAAATTAACATTGCAAATACGAATGAAGGGATTGAAACCCCAATTACAGAGATAACTGTAGCAATAGTATCCCAAATTGTATTTTTATGTAAGGCAGCAAATACCCCTAAGAACATACCAATAATTGTTCCAATAATTACTGCACATAAACCATAAATCATAGATAATTTTGCAGCACTTCCTACAAGTGAAGATACTTGCATATCTTTGTATAAGTTAAATGAAACACCGAAATCCCCTGTTAACATATTTTGAATATAACGTACGAATTGAACAGGTATTGGTTTATCCAATCCGTATTGAGCTTCGATAGCCGCTCTGGCTGAAGCACTTAATTTTTCATTGTTAATTGGAGAACCAGGTAAAAATTTAACCATTAAAAATAATACCATTAAAATAACGAATAAAGTAACTAACGAAATAACAAGACGCTTTCCGATATATTTTAAGGTTGAATTACTCATCTTTTTTCCTCCTATATTTATTTAAAAAAGAAACACAATACAGAATACTATATTGTGTTGTCTTCTCTATGTTCTTTTTTTAATTGAACTATTTTGAAACATATTCGAATGTGTATGGAACACCAACTGGTTTAATACCTAAGTTTTTAACTTTTGTATTTTGTAAAGTTGCAGTACCTTTTTCGAATACTGGGATGTATCCTAAATCATCCATTAAGATTTTTTCTGCATCAATCATTTCTTGCCAACGAGTATTAGCATCAGTTTCATTGTTAACTTTATCCATTAATGCATCATATTCAGCATTTGACCAATGACCATAGTTGTTATTGTTATCAGTTAATGCTAATGTTAAATAAGTTGTAGGATCACCATAGTCAGGTCCCCAACGAGTTACTGATAAATCGAAATCTCCATTTTTTTGTTTGTTGTAGATACGATCTTGTTTAGTAGTAGCAACCATTTCAATGTTTAATCCTTTTAAACTAGAGAAAGCATTTTGTAAATAAGTTGCGAATACATCCATTGGTGATTCATCTGTACCATAAGTTAATCTTAAAGTAATTTCAGATTTTCCTAATTCTTTTAATCCTTCATCTAATGCAGCTTGAGCAGCTTTTTTATCATATGAAGTATAAGTATCTGCTTCATCTCGGAAATCTTTTCCTTCTGGAGAAATTGATAATCCTTGAGGTACGAAGCCTTTAGCAACTTGTGAACCATCTTTTAAGACGTTTTCACATAAGTCTTTTCTATTAATTGCAAGTGAGATTGCTTTTCTTACATTTAAGTTAGCTAAATCACTGTTTTGGAAGTTTACTGAAATATAGAATAAATAACCTTCATTAATTTGTTTAAATGAATCATCTTTTTTGTATTTATCAACTAAGTCTGAGTTGATTGGTGCGAAATCAGTTTCACCTGCTTCAAATGATTGAGCGGCAACTTTTGGTTCTTGAACTAATTTCATAACTAATTTGTCAATTTTAACATCTTTAGCAGCGTAGAATTTGTCATTTTTTTCGAATTCAGCTACTGAACCTGGTTCCCAGTTTGTCATAACAAAAGCACCATTTGATAAGATTGTATCAGCACTCTTACCATATTTGTCACCTTGTTTTTCACAGAATTTTTCATTGATTGGATAGAAACATGGGAATGACATTAATTCATCAAAGAATGAAACACGAGTAGTTGTAGTAACTTCTAATGTTTTGTCATCTACAGCTTTTACACCTAAAGCATTTAAATCATCATCAGTTAAATCTTGTTCTGCATCGATTTTGTCTGATAATTCTTGTGCACCTGCGATGTTAGCAATTCCATCACAGAACATGTAATAATAGTTTCCTTTCTTTTTGAAGATTCTTTGCCATGCATAAACGAAATCGTTTGCAGTAACAGGATCTCCGTTAGACCATTTAGCATCTCTTAATTTATAAGTGTGTGTTAAACCGTCTTCTGAAACTTCTGAAGATTTAGCAATACCATATGTAGTAGTACCATCTTTAGCAGGTTTCATAAGCCCATCAATAATTGCATGTAATGCAGTAAATGAGCATCCGTCTTCGGCATCAGATGAGTCTAAGTTCTTAATATCTAATTCACTTGAATAAGTGTAAATAGATGAGTCATCACCAGATCCCCCACACCCAGCAAGAGTTAGAGCCATCATAGCACAAAGTACCATAGATAATAATTTTTTCATTTTTTCTCTTCCCTTCTATAAATCGCCTTTGTATACATTAATACGCATACAATAAAATTTATGCTTTAATATTAGTACAATGCGATATAGAAGTCAATAAAAAAGACGAACTTTGTATACAAAATTGTATTATTGTTTATACAAAAAATCTATTTTTTAATCTACATTCAAGAATAAATTAGGATAATTGTTTTTTATACATTTCATTTTTTGGCGATATATTAATGAGAAGACAATATATATTTATTCTTATTTAAGAAGAAACACAATACCGAAATATTGTGTTTCTGTTGATTTTATCGACTATTTTGATACATATTGGAATGTATATGGAACACCTACAGGTCTAATTACTAAACCTTTTGCATCTTTATTTTGTAAAGTTGCAGTACCTTTTTCAAATACTGGGATGTAACATAAATCATCCATCATAATTTTTTCTGCATCAATCATTTCTTGCCAACGAGTTTTAGCATCAGATTCATTAGCAACTTTATCCATTAATGCATCTAATTCAGCATTTGAATATTTACCATAGTTATTACTATTAGAAGAAATACCCATTGTTAAATAAGTTGTAGGATCACCATAGTCAGGTCCCCAACGAGTTGTAGCTAAATCGTAATCACCATTTTTTTGTTTATTGTAGATACGATCTTGTTTAGTAGTAGCAACCATTTCTACTTTAATACCATTTAATTTGCTTAAAGCGTTTTGTAAGTAAGTAGCGAATACATCCATTGGAGATTCATCTGTACCATAAGTAACTCTTAAAGTAATTTCAGATTTTCCTAATTCTTTTAATCCTTCATCTAATGCAGCTTGAGCAGCTTTTTTATCATATGAAGTATAAGTATCTGCTTCATCTCGGAAATCTTTTCCTTCTGGAGAAATTGATAATCCTTGAGGTACGAAGCCTTTAGCAACTTGTGAACCATCTTTTAAGACGTTTTCACATAAGTCTTTTCTATTAATTGCAAGTGAGATTGCTTTTCTTACATTTAAGTTAGCTAAATCACTGTTTTGGAAGTTTACTGAAATATAGAATAAATAACCTTCATTAATTTGTTTAAATGAATCATCTTTTTTGTATTTATCAACTAAGTCTGAGTTGATTGGTGCGAAATCAGTTTCACCTGCTTCAAATGATTGAGCGGCAACTTTTGGTTCTTGAACTAATTTCATAACTAATTTGTCAATTTTAACATCTTTAGCAGCGTAGAATTTGTCATTTTTTTCGAATTCAGCTACTGAACCTGGTTCCCAGTTTGTCATAACAAAAGCACCATTTGATAAGATTGTATCAGCACTCTTACCATATTTGTCACCTTGTTTTTCACAGAATTTTTCATTGATTGGATAGAAACATGGGAATGACATTAATTCATCAAAGAATGAAACACGAGTAGTTGTTGTAACTTCTAATGTTTTATCATCGATAGCTTTAACACCCATTGCATCTAAATCAGCATCTGTAATATCTTCTTCATTGTCAATTTTATCTGACATTTCTTGTGCCCCTACGATACTTGCAATACCATCACAGAACATGTAGTAATATTGACCTTTCTTTTGGAAGATTCTATGCCATGCATAAACGAAATCATCTGCAGTTACAGGATCACCGTTAGCCCATTTAGCATTTTTTCTAATTTTGTAAGTATGAGTTAATCCATCATCTGAAACTTCAGAAGATGAAGCAACACCTTTTACGATATTACCTTTCTTATCTGTTTTCATAAGCCCATCAATAACAGCATGCATTGCTGTAAATGAGCATCCGTCATCGGCATCTGATGAGTCTAAGTTTTTGATATCTAATTCACTTGAAAAAGTGTAAGTAGATGAATCTCCTCCTGAGCCCCCACAACCAGCAAGAGTTAGAGCCATCATAGCACAAAGCACCATTGATAATAGTTTTTTCATATTCTCTCTTCCCTTCTTAAATTATCTTTTGTGCAATAAATCGACAAGTTGTATACAATTTATCGATTTATTAACTTCATGATAGAAGAATTTCTTCCGAAAGTCAATAGATTTTTGTATATTTGTATACAATATATTTAATAATTTTATTACTGTGATAATTTTTATGCAAAAAAGCGTATATGTTTTACTATATACGCCTTAATAACTTTTATTCAGTTTTTTCTACATACTCAAACGAAATTGTTCGACATGGTTTGATTACAAGATTTTTAACCTTTGGATTTTGTAATGTTGCTGCTCCTTTTTCAAAAACAGGAATATAGGCATAGTCTTCTAATAAGATTTTTTCAGCATCTTTCATTTCATGCCAACGCTTATTCACATCTGATTCAACACCAACTTGATCGACAAGGTTGTCATATTCACTATTAGACCATTTTCCATAGTTGTTACTATTTGTAGATAATGCAATTGTTAAATAAGTCGTAGGATCACCATAATCAGGTCCCCAACGTGTTACTGCCAAATCAAAATCTCCATTTTTTTGTTTATTGTAGATACGATCTTGTTTAGTAGTAGCAACCATTTCTACTTTAATACCATCTAATTTACTTAAAGCATTTTGTAAGTAAGTTGCAAATACATCCATTGGAGATTCATCTGTACCGTAAGTAATTCTTAATGTAATTTGATTTTTTCCTAATTCTTTTAATCCTTCATCTAATGCAGCTTGTGCAGCTTTTTTATCATAAGATGTAAAATTTCCAGAATCTTTTCTAAAATCAACACCATCTGGACTTGTTGCTAGACCAGAAGGAATAAATCCTTTTGCAACTTGTGATCCATCTTTTAAAACATTTTCGCATAGATCTTTTCTATTGATTGCAAGTGAAATTGCTTTTCTTACATTTATATTCGCTAGATCTGTATTTTTAAAATTGATAGAAATATAGAATAAGAAACCATCATAAACTTGTTTAAAAGCTTCATCATCTTTATATTTATCAACTAAATCCGAATTAATTGGTGCATAATCTGTTTCTCCTGCTTCAAAAGATTGTGCAGCAACTTTAGGTTCTTGAACTAATTTCATGATAAGTTTATTTAATTTAACATGTTTTTGATCATAATAGCTTTCATTCTTTTCAAATTCAGCGACTGAACCTGGTTCCCAGTTTGTCATTGTAAAAGCACCATTTCCTAAAATTGTTTTGGCACTTTTACCGTATTTATTTCCTTGCTTTTCACAGAATTTTTCATTAATTGGATAGAATGGTGGAAAAGCAAGGAGTTCATCTAAAAATGAAACACGAACTGTTGTTTTTACTTCTAATGTATAATCATCTAAAGCTTTTACACCCATAGAATTTAAATCATCATCTGTAAGTTCTTCACCAGCATCTATTTTATCTGATAATTCTTGTGCACCTTGAATGCTTGCAATGCCATCTGCAAACATGTAATAATAATTCCCTTTGTTTTTAAAGATGCGATGCCAGGCATAAACAAAATCATTGGCTATCACAGGATCCCCATTTGACCATTTAGCATCTTTTCTAAGCTTATACGTATGGGTTAGTCCATCTTCTGAAACATCTTCACTTTTTGCAATACCATACGTAATATTTCCTTTTTTGTCTGTTTTCATTAATCCATCAATCACCGCATGAATAGCACGTAATGAACATTGATCATCGGCATCCGATGAATCTAAATTTTTGATATCCAATTCGCTTGAATACGTATAAGTTGATGTATCTTCTTTACTGTTGCCCCCACAACCAGCTAAAGAAAATATCATCAAAAAGCATAGTAATAATGATACATATTTTTTCATAGTTCCCATCTCCCTTTATTCATATCTATTTACTATGATATAAAAATACGCTAACTTATCCAAGAAGTCAAAGGATATGATAAAAATTGTATACAATAAAAGCATAATAGCTTTTTTACTATTATGCTTTTTATTTATTATTCAGTTTTTTCAACATATTGGAAAGATAAAACATTACATGGTTTAATCACTAAATTTTTAACCTTAGTATTTTGTAAAGTTGCTGATCCTTTTTCAAATACCGGAATACTTCCTAAATCAGTCATCAATACTTTTTCTGCTTCTAATAATTCTTGCCAACGAACACGTACATCTGATTCTGATGCAGCTTGTGCCATATAGTTATCAAAATCACTACTTACGTATTTGCCATAGTTATTACTATTTGTAGAAATATCAATTGTTAGGAACGTTGTAGGATCACCATAGTCAGGGCCCCAACGTGTTACCGCTAAATCATAATCCCCATTTTTTTGTTTATTATAAATACGGTCTTGTTTCGTTGTTGCTACCATTTCTACTTTAATTCCTTTTAACTTAGATAAAGAATTTTGTAAGTAAGTTGCAATCACATCCATTGGCGATTCATCTGTGCCATACGTAATACGTAATTTAATTTCAGATTTACCTAATTCTTTTAATCCTTGATCTAAAGCTTGTTGTGCTTTTGATTGACTATAAGTAATATATGTTCCTGATTCTTCTCTAAAATCCTTTCCATCCGGACTTGTTGCTACACCTTTAGGAATAAATCCTGTTGCTGCAGAAGAACCGTCCTTTAATACTTTTTCACATAAATCTTTTCGATTAATTGAAAGTGACACTGCTTGTCTAATATTCGCATTAGCAAGATCTTCATTTTGGAAATTCACAGATAAATAATAAAGAAATCCGTCTGGAACTTGTTTAAATGATTCATCATCTTTATATTTATCTACTAAATCAGAAGTAATTGGTGCATAATCTGTTTCTCCCGCCATAAATGATTGTGCGGCAACTTTGGGATCTTGAACAAGTTTCATCACAAGTTTTTCAATCTTGACAGTTTTCGCTTCATAATAATCTTCATTCTTTTTAAATTCAGCAATAGATCCTGGTTCCCAATTTGTCATAATAAAAGCACCATTTCCTAAAATAGCTTTTGCGCTTTTACCATATTTATCCCCTTGTTTTTCACAAAACTTTTCATTAATTGGGAAAAAGCATGGAAATGCCATTAATTCATCAAAGAAAGAAACACGCACCGTTGTTTTCACTTCTAAAGTATAATCATCTACTGCTTTTACACCCATAGAATTTAAATCGTCATCTGTAAGTTCTTCACCCGCATCAATTTTATCTGATAATTCTTGTGCTCCTTCAATACTTGCAATTCCATCGGCAAACATATAATAATAACTTCCCTTTTTTCTAAAAATACGTTGCCATGCATAAACAAAATCATGGGCCGTCACTGGATCTCCGTTTGTCCATTTAACATCTTTTCGAAGTTTGTAAGTATGTGTTAATCCATCTTCTGAAAGTTCTTCACTTTCAGCAACTGCATTGATGATATTTCCTTTTTTATCTGTTTTTGTAAGTCCATCAATAACTGCATGAATTGCTTTAAGTGAACATCCATCATCGGCATCTGATGAATCTAAATTTTTAATATCCAATTCACTTGAATACGTATAAGTAGAAATGTCATCTCCACTTGATCCACCACATCCCGTTAAGGTTAAAACCATTAAACAACATAAAAGTAATGATAGTATTTTCTTCATATTCCCTTTCTCCTTTTTATCTTCTCCTTTAACCATAGACCTTTTTCTACACACCGTCAACAAAAATATGTATCCGCTTACATTTTTATCAAAAAAAAGAAGTAGATCTCTCTACTTCATTATTTTACTACGCTCATGGCAAGAGCTAAAGCTCCAACAACCCCTGCATTATCCCCTAATCCTGGATAAACAATATAATCTTTAATTTTATCAGTCGTTACTTCTTCTTTTTGAATATAACCATTTAAGAATTCTTGAGTATATTTATGAATCATTGGGAAAAGTTGTTTTTGATGCATAACACCACCACCAAGAATAATTTTCTTAGGTGAAAGAGTTAAAATATAATTTGCCATTGCTTGTCCAATATAATAAGCTTCTAAATCCCATGCTGGATGATCTTCTGGAAGTTCACTTCCTTTAACTCCCCATCTTGCTTCAATGGCTGGACCAGCAGCTAAACCTTCAAAACATGTTCCATGATATGGACATTTTCCTGAATATTTGTCATCTTCTCTAACAATCATTTTCATATGTCCCATTTCAGGATGAAGTAAACCATGAACAAGTTTACCACCAACAACGGCTCCTCCACCGATTCCTGTACCAATTGTAAGATATAGGGCACTATCTAATCCTTTGGCTGCACCAAATGTTGCTTCTCCTAAAGCAGCCCCATTGACATCTGTATCAAAAGCCATAGGAATATCATATCTTTCTTTTAAAGCACCCATAATATTATAGTTGTTCCATCCTGGTTTAGGTGTTGTTGTAATATATCCATAAGTTGGACTTGTAAGATCTGGATCAATAGGTCCAAAACTTCCTACACCTAATGCTTCAATATCTTTTCCATCAAAGAATTTAAAAACATTTTCCATTGTTTTTTCAGGTGCTTCTGTAGGAAATGATTCTCTTTCTAGAACTTCACCTTTTTCATTTCCAATACAAACTACAAATTTAGTTCCACCTGCTTCAATTGCTCCTAATTTCATTATTATATCTCCTTTTTTTCCTCTACTCTTATTTTAAACAACTCTCTTTACAAAGTAAATATGCAATTATAAATTGAAAAAGAGTTACATGATTCAGATGATAAATCTAAATTCATGAACTCTTTTTTCATTAATTATCTAAATATCTTGTATAACGATCTACATGTAGTAATCTTTTTGCATTATCTACACGTTCCTTAGTTGGAGGTTTAATTCCTTCTAATTGATAAGGAATCTTCAATTCTTCCCATTTAAAGACACCCAAAGTATGATAAGGAAGTATTTCTACACGATAGACATTAGAAAGAGTTGAAATAAAACGATCTAGTTCAATTAAATCTTCATCATAATCACTTCTTTCAGGAACAAGTACATGTCTAATCCAAATTGGTTTATCAATTTCCGATAAATATCTTGCCATATCTAAAATATTTTCATTACTTCTTCCTGTTAATACTTTATGTCTTTCATTATTGATTTCTTTAATATCAACAAGTAATAAATCTGTATATTCCATCAATTCATTAAATTTAGAAATGAAAGGTTCTTCTCTGGAAAAACATCCACCACTAGTATCAATACATGTATTAATTCCTTCTTTTTTTGCCAATTTAAATAATTCTAAAACAAAGTCAATTTGCACTAAAGGTTCACCACCACTAATTGTAATGCCACCTTTTTTACCCCAATAGGTTTTATATTTCATTGCTTGTTGAAGCGCTCTTTCAGGAGTATACTCTTCATATTTTTTTGACCCCCAAGTGTCAGGATTATGACAAAACTGACAACGTAAAGGACAACCATGTAAGAAATAAATATAACGAACTCCCGGTCCATCTACTGAACCAAAGCTTTCAATTGAATGAATTCTGCCAATTGTTTCCATTTTTCCTCCGTAACAAAACAACCTCATAAGAGGTTGTTTTAAATATTTGATTAAGTTATTGATTACATATGATCATGACAAGTTCTTGAAATAACGTCTAATTGTTGTTCACGAGTTAAATCAATGAATTTAACAGCATATCCAGATACACGAATTGTGAAGTTTGCATATTCTTCTTTTTCTGGATGTTCCATAGCATCAATTAATTTTTCTTTTCCAAATACATTAACATTTAAGTGATGAGCACCTTGTTCAAAATATCCATCCATAACTTGTACTAAGTTATCAACTCTTTCACCTTCATCATGTCCTAAAGCATCTGGATTGATTGTTTGAGTATTAGAAATACCATCTAATGCCCATTCATATGGTAATTTAGCAACTGAGTTTAATGAAGCTAATAAACCATTTTGTTCTGCACCATAAGATGGGTTAGCACCTGGTGATAATGGTTCACCTGCTTTACGTCCATCAGGTAATGAACCTGTAGCTTTACCATAAACAACGTTTGAAGTGATTGTTAAGATAGAAGTTGTTGGTTCTGAATCTCTGTAAGTATGATGTTTTTTGATTTTAGCTAAGAATTCACCTAATAACCATACAGCGATATCATCAGCACGATCATCATCGTTACCATATCTTGGGAAGTCACCTTCAACTTCGTAATCCACTACGATACCATCTTCATCTCTGATTGTTTTAACTTTAGCATATTTGATTGCGCTTAATGAATCTACTACATGTGAGAATCCAGCGATACCAGTTGCGAAAGTACGTTTTACATCAGTGTCAATTAATGACATTTGTGCAGCTTCATAATAATATTTATCATGCATATATTGAATTAAGTTTAATGTATTAACATAAAGATCTGCTAACCATTCCATCATTTGGTCATAACGTTCCATAACTTCATCGTAGTCTAAGTATTCAGAAGTAATTGGACGATATTTTGGAGCTACTTGATCTTTAGTTTTTTCATCAACACCACCATTGATAGCGTAAGTTAAACATTTAGCTAAGTTAGCACGTGCACCAAAGAATTGCATTTCTTTACCAGTTTGGGTAGCTGATACACAACAACAAATTGAGTAATCATCTCCCCATACAGGACGCATTACATCATCATTTTCATATTGGATTGAGCTAGTATCTACTGAGATCTTAGCAGCAAAACGTTTGAAGTTTTCTGGTAATGCTTTTGTATATAAAACTGTTAAGTTTGGTTCTGGTGAAGGACCCATGTTTTCTAATGTGTGTAAGAAACGGAAACAGTTTTTAGTAACCATTGAACGTCCATCAGTTCCTAAACCAGCAACTTCAAGTGTAGCCCATACTGGGTCACCAGAGAATAATTGGTTGTAAGAAGGGATACGTGCAAATTTAACCATTCTACATTTCATAACGAAATGGTCAACTAATTCTTGTGCTTCTTCTTCTGTAATTGTTCCGTTAGCTAAATCTCTTTCTACATAGATATCTAAGAAAGTAGAGATACGTCCAACTGACATTGCAGCACCATTTTGAGTTTTGATTGCAGCTAAGTAACCAAAGTATAACCATTGGAATGCTTCATGAGCATTTTTAGCTGGTTTAGAAATGTCATATCCGTAGATAGCAGCCATTTCTTTCATACCTTTTAATGCTTTTACTTGTTCAGCAATTTCTTCTCTTTTACGGATAATGTCTTCAGTCATTGATCCACTACCACAATGATTGAAATCATTTACTTTTTGTTCAATTAAGAAATCAACACCATATAAAGCAACACGACGATAATCACCAACGATACGTCCACGTCCGTATGTATCAGGTAAACCTGTAATTACTTTATTATGACGTGCTTTTTTAATTTCTGGTGTATAAACATCGAATACTGCTTGGTTATGTGTTTTATGATATTTTGTGAAAATTTCATGTAATTTTTCATCTGGTTCATATCCATAAGTTGCAGCAGCTTGTTCTGCCATTTTGATACCACCATAAGGCATGAAAGCTCTTTTTAAAGGTTTATCAGTTTGTAAACCAACAACTTTTTCTAAGTCTTTCATATCTTCATCGATATATCCAGGACCATAAGCAGTAAGTCCACTTACTACTTTTGTTTCACATTCTAATACGCCACCTTTAGCTCTTTCTTCTTTTTGTAATTTTTGAAGTTTTCCCCAAAGCTTATTAGTTGCTTCTGTAGGACCAGCTAAAAATGATTCATCTCCATCATAAGGTTTATAGTTATCTTGAATGAATTGGCGTGTATTTACTTCTTCTTTCCAAAGTCTTCCTTTAAAGCCTTTCCATTCTTCATTGAATTTATCTGTTAAAGCCATTTTGTTTATTTCCTCCTAAATCAACATTCCTTCATAATTATAGCACTTACATTTTGCATAGACAACAAAAATTTAAAGAAAATGATGAGCGCTTACATAATTATTTTACATGTTCACTATAACAGGAATCATTCCTAAAATCCACTCATATGCTCATAAAAGATTATTTAATTTTTCCTAGCTTTTCTAATTGATTTAGTATATAGTTTACATAGACATTTTAGGAGGCTTTTTTATGACATTATCAAATCAAGCTTTATCAAGCGCAGCTGATAAAGATTTAGAATTATCAAAGCAAGCATGTCAAGAAGCTGTAAATGAGGTTATTCAAAAAAATAATTTGTCATTGTCTACCCAATTTACACAAAATCTTGTTGTTCATCTTGCAATCGCAATACTTAGAATTAAAACAAATAATTATATTCCTTTAAGTCAAGGACAAATTACATCATATAAAGCAAATAAGAATTATGATTCAGCAGTTGAAATTTGCAACATCCTTAGTAAAAAGTTTGATATCGAATTTCCTGAATCTGAATTAGCACTTATTTCTATGTATTTATCTAAAAACAATGTTTTAGATGTTGAATTCAATGCCGGCGTTAATTTATTAGATGATGAAATTATTGAAGTTTTACAAAATACATTAGATTCTTTATTTGAACAAAAAGGAATTGATTTAAGACATAATGAAAAATTACTTGTCTCTTTAGGATTACACTTAACACCAGCTCTTGATCGTCTATTAGAAGATTCACAAATTGAAAATCCTTTAACTGATAAAATCAAGGAAAGACATCCTAAAGAATTTGCAATGGCAGAAATCTTAAATGATGCTATTGAAGCTATTTATCATAAAAGATTTACAGAAGATGAAGTCGCATACTTTGCTTTACATTTCATTGTTTCAGCAAGACAAAAATAAGAAGCTCACGCTTCTTATTTTTTTATAAATATTTACCTGTAATACTTTCCTTATTCTTTTTAATTTGTTCAACAGTTCCAGAAGCAACAATTCTTCCACCATCTTTACCACCACCAGGTCCCATATCAATAATATAGTCGGCATTTTTCATCACATCAATATCATGTTCAATAACGATGACTGTAGCTCCTTGATCAATCAATGTTTGAAAAACTCTTAATAAAGTTTGAACATCTAAAGGATGGAGACCAATAGTTGGTTCATCAAAGATAAAAACCGAATCGTTTTGTGATTTGCTCATCTCACTAGCAAGTTTTAAACGTTGGGCTTCTCCACCTGATAAACTTGGTGTTTCTTCTCCTAAAGTTAAATACCCTAAACCAAGATCTTCCAATACTTTTAATTTACGTGAAACACCTTTTAAATCAGCACACGCTTTTAAAGCCGTACGTACATCCATATTCATGAGTTCAGGTATAGAATATTCTTCATTCTTTGACGTATGATATTTAATCAAGTCACTTTCTTTATTATAACGGGACCCTCCACAATCTGGACAAACAATCTGTACGTCAGGTAAAAATTGTACATCCAAATTTAAAACGCCTGTTCCATCACAGGTTGGACATCTTAATTTTCCAGTATTATAGGAAAAGGCTCCTGCTTTATAACCTTTTTCTTTTGCCATATCGGTTTTAGCGAATTGTTTACGAAGTTCATCATGAACATTAATATAAGTAGCAACTGTAGAGCGGACATTGATTCCAATTGGTGATGCATCAATCAACTTCACATGTTCAATTCCTTCCATTTCAATTTCTTTGATATGTTGAGGATATTCACTTTTATTAATAAATGCTTGCATTGCAGGAAGTAAACTTTCTAGAATCAAGGTTGTTTTTCCTGAACCAGAAACCCCCGTTACTACTGTCAGCTTTCCTTTAGGAATATCTACTTCTAAAGGATGAACCGTATGAATACTATCTGTTGATAAATGAATCTTGCCAAATTCAAAAAGAGATTTTTCAAAAGAAACAGGACGGATTCTTTCTTGATAATCATGAGCTAAAAAGGGACCTATCATTGAATTCTTATTTTTAGAAATTTCTTCAATCGTTCCTTCAGCAATCACATAACCACCATTTTTACCTGCTTCTGGCCCCATTTCAATAAGCCAATTCGCTTCTTTAATGATTTGAATATCATGATCAACAAGTAAAATAGAATTTCCATCTTTAATCAAATCTTGCATCACCCCGGCAAGTCCATAAATATTAGAAGGATGTAATCCAATTGAAGGTTCATCTAAAACATAAAGAATTCCTGTTGTACGATTTCGAATTGCACGTGCAAGTTGCATACGTTGTCTTTCCCCTGTTGATAATGTCGAAGTGGCACGATCTAATGACAAATAACCAAGTCCTAAATCCAATAATCTTTTTGATACTTCTAAAAAAGATTCACAAATTTGAAGTGCCATAGGTTTCATTTCTTCAGGTAATGAATCAGGTACACCTTTGACCCATTCAACTAATTCTTTTAAAGTCATTTGACAAGCTTCATCAATACTTATTCCTCTTAATTGAGGTTTTCTGGCTTCTTTTGATAAACGTGTTCCATGACACTCTGGACAAATTTCTTCTTTTAAAAAGCGTTCAACACGTTTCATTCCTTTATCATCTTTTACTTTCGATAAAGCATTTTCTACAGTATATGTTGCATTAAAATAAGTAAAATCCATTTCACCCGCATGATCTGTATTTTTAGCTTTATAAAAAATATGTTTCTTTTCTGCAGGTCCATAATAAACAATCTCTTTCTCTTTTTCCGTTAATTCATTAAAAGGAACATCCGTTCTTACACCCATAGCGCGACAAACATCTGTCATTAAAGTCCACATGAGTGAATTCCATGGGGCAACTGCTCCTTGATCAATAGTAAGCGTTTTATCAGGAACAAGTGAATCAAGATCAACCGTTCTCACCACACCTGTTCCTCCACATTTTGAACAAGCGCCTTGACTATTAAAAGCAAACTCTTCAGCACTTAAAGGCTTGATCTTTTCACCACAAATTGGACAAATGATTTCCTTTTCCGCAGCCACATTTAAGGTTGGTTCAATATAATGCCCATTTTTACAGCAATGATTCGCTAGTCTTGAATACATTAAGCGTAAATTATTGAGGAGTTCTGTTCCTGTTCCAAAGGTACTACGAATTCCTGGAATACTTGGTCGTTGATGTAAAGCAAGTGCTGCAGGAACATAAAGAACCTCATCTACTTGTGCCTTGGTTGCACTTGTCATTCTTCTTCGCGTATAAGTTGACAAAGATTCTAAGTAGCGTCTTGACCCTTCACCATAAAGGACTCCCATCACTAAAGAAGATTTACCTGAACCTGAAACCCCTGCAATAGCTACAATTTGATGAAGGGGAATATTCACATCGATATTTTTTAAATTGTGAACTTTTGCCCCTTTGACTTGTATCATCTTTGGTTGATTTTCCATATTATCCCTCTTTTCTTCTTTATTTATAAAGTATTTAAGCAAAATAAAAAAGAAGCTTTCGCTATTTTCAAAAATCATTTACATATTTTCTTATTATTTTTATTTTTTTGTAAATAGCATTTAAAAAAGTTGAATAGCTTTACTATCCAACTTATTTTTCAACTAATGAACATCCAGCACTTGTACCGATACGATCAGCCCCAGCTTCTACAATTTTAACCATGTCTTCATGAGTTCTCACTCCACCAGCAGCTTTTACTTTAGCTTTTCCTTGAACTGCTGCTTTCATGATTTGAACATCTTCAATGGTTGCTCCTCTTGTAGAGAACCCTGTACTTGTTTTGACATAATCAGCTTTTGCTTCAACACATAATTCACATGCTTTTTTGATTTCTTCTTCTGTAAGTAAACATGTTTCTAAAATCACTTTAACAAGTGTTCCATTAGCTGCATCAACAACAGCTTTTACATCATCTCTTACTAAATCATAATTTTTATCTTTTAAAGCGCCGATATTCATCACCATATCGATTTCATCTGCCCCATTAGCGATGGCATCTTTTGTTTCAAATGCTTTTGTCGCACTTGTATTAGCACCTAATGGAAAACCAATAACCGTACAAACATTAACATCACTGTCTTTTAAATAATCTGCACAATAAGCCACATGGCAAGGATTAATACAAACACTTGCAAATCCATATTCCATTGCTTCATCACAAATTCTTTTTACTGTTTCTAAAGGTGTATCTGCTTTTAAAACAGTATGATCAATCATCTTGTTGTAATTCATTTTCTTCTTCTCCTTCATATACTCTTTTTATCGCTTTTAAAGCCACCGCTTTATCGCCTTCATAATCTCTTTGTCCAACTTCCAAAGATATAAACTTCTCATGTCCTTTTCCAAGTAATAAAATCACATCTCCTGGACTTGCTTGTTCTACGGCTTGTTCTACCGCAATCGCTCTATTAGTAATGATAATGCTTGGAATATCCGTAATCGCTTCTTGGATTTCTTCACAAATATCTTCTACTTTTTCACCACGATCATCCAATTCCGTTAAAATAACATGATCTAGATAGCGATTAGCAAGTTCACCAATTTTCTTTCTTCTAGCAATATGCCTTTTACTTGGTGCCCCTAGTACCGCAATGATTCTCCCTCTTGAAACACGATCTGCAAACTTAAATACATTTTCAAAATCTTTTGTATGACAACAATAATCAACAATAATCGTAATATTATGATGATTAGGAATGATTTCCATACGTCCATCGACCGGTTCTAATTCACCTATAGCTTCAATAATCATACGATCATCAAACCCAAGTCCTACTAAAGCACCAACTGTCGCCAATACATTATAAATATTAAAATCAGCAATGACTGGACAATTGATATGATACTTATTTCCTTTTAATAATAAATCAAATTCACTATGGTCTATATAGAGTTCTATATTTTTAGCCATGATTTCACTTTCATTTTTAATACCATAGGTCATAATTCTTGCTTTTGTTGCTTCTTTGAATTCTTCAAATACTTCTACATCTTTATTCAATACCGCAATCGAATTGGTAGATAACATTGAAAATAATTTCTTTTTACTTTCAATATAATGTCTTCTTGTCCCATGAAAATCTAAATGTTCATCTGAGATGTTTGTTAGCACTGCAATATTAAAATCTACCGCATCAATTCTTTTTAATGCAAGACCATGGCTGCTTGCTTCCATGGCAACCACCTTAACCCCACGTCTTGCCATATCAAAAAGTTTCTTTTGAACATAGAGTGTTTCTGGTGTTGTATAAGGACATTCCTCTTTAACACCATCATATTCTAATGAGATTGTTCCCATATAAGCCGCTTTACAATAATGATCCATAACATTTTTTACCATCGAAGCAACCACTGTTTTACCACTTGTTCCTGTGACTCCAACAATACGCATTTTTTTACTTGGATAATCATAAAAAACATTTGAAACACGATTCAATTCATCTAATGGATCCGCTACACGAATATAAATAATTCCCTGTTGTTTTTCAATGTCCTTACTATGAACAATGACCTTTGCCCCTTGAAAGATGGCATCATCAATATAACGATGTCCATCTACACTTAATCCTTCAATACAAAAGAAAATAGAATAGGGTTTCACATATCTTGAATCACTATGAATTGAATAGATCTTCATATCATTATCAATATCAAACAGCTCATTTAAACGTTTCATTATACCACTCTTCCAATTAATATTTCATCATATGAATCAATTATAACATTCTTCAATTGACCTATCAATTGCTTGTCACTTGGGACCTTTACAAGTAAATAATTATCGCCATGGCCAACATAGTAACCATCTTCTTCTTTTTCAAAAAGAACTCTTAAAGTCTTTCCAATTTGAGACTTTGCATAATTTTCATTTAATTCATGAGACAGCGCAATCAAACGATTCACTCTTTCATGTTTAACTTTTTCATCTACTTGTACCATACGTGCTGCTGGTGTTCCTTTTCTCATTGAATAAGGGAAGACATGAAGTTGTGTATAACCTACTTTTTTAATAAATTCGTATGTTTTTTCAAACTCTTCTTCACTTTCTCCTGGGAAACCAACAATGACATCTGTCGTAAAAACAATATCTGGAACAAGTTTTCTAATTTTAGATAGTTTTTCATAATATTGTTCACAATTGTATTTACGATTCATTCGTTTTAAAGTTTCATCACACCCTGCTTGTAATGGTACATGTAAATGATTAACGATAATTTCAGATTTTGAAATTAAATCAATAATATCATCCGTAATTTGACTTGTTTCAATAGAAGAAATACGAAGTCTCTTTAATCCTTCAATCTTTACAAGATCAACGAGTAGATCATAGAAACTATAATCTTCTAAATCTTCCCCATAACCTGCTGTATGGATTCCTGTTAAAACAATTTCTACATAGCCTTTAGCGACAAGATCTTTTGCTTGTTTAATAACACTTTCTGGTTTTCTTGAACGTACTCTCCCTCTTGCATAAGGAATAATACAATACGTACAAAAATTATTACATCCATCTTGAATCTTTAAATACGCTCTTGTATGTAAAAAACGATCAATATTTAAATCTTCAAATTTTCTTAATTGTTTGACTTCCGATACTTTCACAATTCTTTCATGAGTTTCTTGGAATTGTTCAACTAAATCCACAATTTCATTTCTAAATTGTGTTCCTAAAATAATACTGACACCATCAATCGCTTCAATATCTTGAGGAGCCACTTGACTATAACATCCCACAACACAAATTGTTGCGGCAGGATTTTTACGAATTGCTTTACGAATCATTTGACGTGATTTACTATCTCCTGTATTGGTAACAGTACATGTATTAATCACATAAACATCTGCTTCTTCTTTAAAGTCAACTTCTTGATAACCTGCTTCTTCAAACATATTCAACATAGCTTGAGATTCATAAGAGTTGACTTTGCATCCTAATGTATGAAATGCTACTTTCATTTTTTCACCTACTTTAATTTCTTTATTATTTTTTTATGTATTTTATCACTTATATAATTTAACTCATGGAGTTGTTCAATAAATTGTTGAGGTTGATAATAATATGTCATGAGATTTCTTATATCCTCTATATTTACATTTCCTTGGAAATATTTATCAACAATTGGAAAACTATCAACTAGATGAGCCGTTTCTTTATCAAAAATATAAATTTTCTTTAATCCATCATAATAGTAATATTCATAGTTTTCATCTTCTGCAATTCCTTTTAAAGAAGAAAAAGCAGAACGTAATACTTTTAATCCATATAATTGATAAGTTTGTTCAATATCTCTTGGATATTCTTTTACATAAAGTTTATGTTGTTTTAAAGTCAACAACATATAGTTCTTTAAATATCTTTCATTAATAAACGGTTCTAAATGAGGAATCATAATAATTTGATCTTCATGTTTCATTAACTTTAATTCCTTTAAAACATCACTTAAGATACTATTAAACATTTTTTGTTTTTCTTCATAATTTAAATATTGAATAGCATCTTGTGTTTCATAGGCAAATTTTTTATATTCTTCCTCGATTTTATTTTTATTAAATATACTATTTAAGACAACTTCATATTTAAACATTTCTTCTTCATTTGTCATTTTAAAATTGAAACCATCTTCTACAAAAACTTCTTTTTGCCCTTCAAGAAGTCGAAACAAATCACATTTTTTATATTTTAATTCTAACCCATATTTCTTTAATAACTTCATCATTTTGTAAGCTCCCTTGTATAACCAATCACACTCATTAAATAAAGTGGGGCTGTTTCACTTCTTAAAATACGATTACCTAAAGAACAACATTTCACACCCATTTCATTAAGTTCTTTGATTTCACTTTCATCAAAGCCCCCTTCACAGCCAACAATAATCATTAGAGAATTTCCTGTTTGAATTTGTTGGAGCGTATGAAACAATTCACCATGTTGGTGTTGCTTTGCTGTTTCTTCATAAGCTACTAAATTATAATCTTTTAAATACGGTTTTAATTCTTTGATTGTTTTCACTTCTTCAATAGAAGGAATACGATTTCTACCTGATTGTTCACTTGCTTCTTTTAGGATTTTTTGATAACGGGGAAGTTTTTTATTAAATTTCTCTTTTGTAAGTTTGACAACACATCTTTTTGAACTTAATGGAATAATATGATGTACACCTAATTCACAAGCTTTTTGTAATACAAATTCAAATTTATCCCCTTTTGGAAGAGCATAAACCAATGTTACCTCAATATCTAATTCATTATTAATATCTAGTTTTTCAATTGGTAAGATTGTTCCTGTTTGAACATCTTCAATCGTACATAGATATTGGATATGATTTAAATCGACACATATAATTTGATCACCATTTCTATTGCGCATCACTTTTTCAATATGATGTTGATCTCCACTTTCAATTTCAAAAGTTTTATTTAATTCAATACTTTCATTCACAAAATATTTTTGCATTGTCTTTCACCCCAACATATTCTAGCATAATATTTTCCTAAGACAAACCTTTTTACATTTTTATTTAGATTCAGACAATGTCAAAAAAACCTCCTTGTCTTTAGACAAAAGAGGTTTTATTCTCATTATTTTTTTAGTAAAGGTTTCATTGCTTTATAAACTGCCAACGAAACAACTGCTGCCAGAATTGCTTCTAGAATACCATTGGTTGTAACAACACCTAATAATAGTCCAATAAGCCCTGAATAGGCAACATTTAAAGAACTTGCATAAGCATTTCCAAAGAATACATAAATTCCTGATAAAACAAGAACTGTATTTGTAAGAGCGCCTACCAGTGCCCCTACTAGAACACCACTATTTTCATGTCCTTTATTTTTCATAATTTCAAAAATCAATCCAGCTAGATAACCTAATAAAATACGAGGAACAAAAGCAATCAACAAACTTTTATAATTTCCACTAATTGTGCCTATTGTCACAAAAGGTGAAAAACAAAAAGAAGTGATTCCTGGTTGGATAGTTGCTTTGATCATACTTGTCAGACCAAAAACAAAACCTAATTCAGCTCCTGCTTTCTTTCCTAAAATAATACCCGCAATAATAACAGGTATGTGCATCGTTGTCGCATTAAGTGGTCCAATTGGAATATAACCAAGTGGTGTGACAACGAGGATGATTTCAATCGCTAAAAATAAAGCCATTGAAGTCATGTACTGTGTCTTTTTTGACTTCATCATTTCCTCCTACTGTCGCTCATAAAAGATGCAACGTTTTTTTGGTATTCACCATTTCGAATGTCTTAATAAGAGTCTTTCGATCTCTTTTAATATCAAAATAAGTGAACGAGAAAATTATATGACAAAATCATCTATTTTTCAAATCAGAATAAGCTTTTAAGCCATAAGCACCCTTTGCCTTTAAAATTGCACGTTTAATACACATCGATGTGACTTCACTGGCAAGAACACCCACAGCATCAACCATTCCTTCAACCTCGTTCGTACTTAAAACAAAAATAGTATCTCCATCACTCATGGTATGAACTGGTTCAATAGAACGAGCATAGCCATCATGGCAAATTCCAGCAAGTTTTGTACACTGTGCTTTAGTAAGTTTGACATTTGTGACAATACACCCAATTGTCGTATTACCATCAGGGAGTTTTCGAATTTGATCCATTTGTTTCAATAAAACTTCTTTGGTAGAAACGACTTGTTGTGTTTTTTCATCATAAATTCCTGCCAACATTTCATGACTTTCATGGTCAACTACATTTCCACAGGCATTAACGGCCACAAGTCCTGCCACTTGAATATCGCCTACTTGTAAACCATACGTTCCAATACCACCTTTCATGGCATGATCAAAACCTAAAAGTTTACCTACACTAGCACCACAACCCGCACCATAGTTTCCTTCTTTGATTTCTTCATTTTCACTATCAAGACATGCTAAATAGCCCATTTGTTTATCCGGTCTTACCCTAGGATTTCCTACTGACAAATCAAAAAGAGAAGCGCCACAGACAATTGGTACCCTTGCAACCGACATATCAAAACCAATATCATGTTCTTCTAAATACTGCATTGCTCCACTTGCCGCATCTAAACCAAAAGCACTACCTCCACTTAACATGACCGCATGAATTTGTTGGACCATATTAATTGGATTAAGTAAATCTGTTTCTCTTGTTGCTGGTCCACCACCACGAACATCAACCCCTGCTGTGGCTCCTTTTTCAACAATCACGACACTACATCCTGTCGCTGCTTGTATATCTTCAACTTGTCCTACTTTAACACCAGAAATATCTGTTATTTTTATTTCTTTCATTGTTTCACCTTTTCTTATTTTACTTTAACTCCTAAAATTCCAATTAAATCAACTGCTTGAAAATCATTAATAATTAAATTCTTTAAGCTTTGTAAATCAAACAGCGCTCCTTGAATTTGACAGCTTGATACATCTAAACCTTTATGATGTAAAGAAGTGAGTTCACATCGTATTAAAGAAGTATCCTTTAATTCTATTTTTTTACAATGCGCATCATAGAAAGAAGCTTCTTGTAAATCGGTATGCTTAAAACAAACATTTTGAAGGGATGAAGAAGCATAATTACTGTAACGACCCTGACAATTTTCAAAAAGAACATCTTTTAAATTTGTTTCTATAAAAGTTGTTCCTGTAAGTTTACAGTTTTTAAATTGCACACGATTAAAGTATTGATGATCAAAGTTTTGATTTGATAAATCACATTTATCAAAAGTCACATCAATTAAATCAATATGATTTAATTGAATCGTATTAAAATCAATATTTTCAAAAAGACAACCATCAAAAGTAAGATGATCTATATTCATTTCTCTTTCATAATTTTCATCAATATGAATATCTTGAAACTTCATTTCTTTTAAACATTCATCAAATGTTGTCTTTTCAATATAGCTAAGCTTTGGTTCTATTAATTTCATCTTGTCTCCTTTTTAAAGAATTCCAAAAATCCCAAAATTCCTTATTATCAATCATTCCATTTTTACATAAAATAATATAATCTTCTTTTTGCCATGTATAGCATACTTTTGTTTCTTGAAAACCATTTCTTAAATAAAATTGTTTTCTTTTTATTCTTTGTTCCTTATTTTGACATTCTTTAATTTGTTCAATATCCAACATAATTCTATTTGAGCTATATTCTTTAGAAAGATCTTCTAAAATCATACTACCATATCCAAGATTACGATATTCTTCTTTAACCGCAAGATAAAGAATACTTACAATTTGGTGATGGATGCATAATATAGTAAAACCAATAAGTTTTTCTTCTTGATAATAGCCATAAATAATTCCTTTATGAAGTTGATCAAAAAGCCAAGTAAGATTGGTTTGTTCATTTTTAGGAAAAGCTTGTTGGTAAAGTGTTCTTATTTCTTTTATTTCTTCACTATGGAAATCTATTTGTTTTCTAATCATTTTAAAAAAACTCTTAATTTCTTAAGAGTTTAAATAAGTCCTTTTTCTTCTAATTGTTTTAAACAATAAGCAATCCCATTATCATTATTTGATAAAGTAATATAGTTTGCTCTTTCTTTTACTTCATCAACTGCATTTTCCATAGCAACACCATAACCACAATATTCAATTAAAGATAAATCATTATAACCATCACCAAAAGCAATTGTTTCTTCTTGTTTAATTCCTAATTTCTTACATAAAACATCTAAAGAAGCTGCTTTATCAATTCCATTAGCCATACATTCAATAAAGTAAGGATCACTACGATAAATAGACATTTTACCTTCATAAGGTGCTTTAAAATCATCAAGGATTTGTGCAACATATGCAGGTTCTCCCGTAATTAAAACTTTATTAACATCAAAGTTCACTTCTTTTTTAAAGTCTTGAACATGTTTGATATTCATTTTTGTTGTAAAGCTTTCTAATTGAATCCAATGATCACCAATATCTTCTGTAATGATTTCAGTCGCATTATATGTAAGTGGTGATAAACCAAAAGCTTTGGCACGATCATACATTTCATGAGCTACTTCACTTGAAAGTGTTTGTTCATAAACAACTTCATTTGTTTTATAATCTAATACTCTTGCCCCATTGAAAGATAAAAGATATCCTCCAACTTTATCTAAAGTTAATTCTTTTGCTTCTTTAAAGATACCAGCTGTTGGTCTTCCTGAAGCTAAAACAATGATAATTCCTTTTTGTGCTAATTTAATAAGTTCTTGTTTTGTTTCTTCTAAAATATTTTTATTTTTATCTGTTAATGTTCCATCTAAGTCTAACGCTATTAATTTATACATTTTTATACCTACCTTTTGCGTTTATTATAACAAAGACACTAAAAAAACAAAACTTATTTCTTAAAAAGAAAAAGAAGTCTAACAATTGTGTTAAACTTCTTAAAAAATACTTCTAGAAATCTAAAGCTTCTTTTACTTTATCAATTGGCATATCTTGATTTGTCCATAATTTAAATGAAGCAGCTCCTTGATAAAGCATCATTCCTAAACCATTAATCGTTTGACATCCAATTTTTTCAGCTTCTTCTAAAAGTTTTGTTTTTTCTGGCATATAAATAACGTCAGAAACAATTAAATCTTTTCTTAAATAAGAAGTATCTGGTAAAACCATTTGTCCTTCTAATTTCCCCATTCCCACATTTGTCGCATTTGTGAAGATGGCTGATTCACTAATTTCTTTTCTTAATGTTTCATGATCATTTAAATCAAATAATTGTGCTTTACACTTTGTTTGTGAATTAATTTTTTCAACATTTTCTAAAGCACGATCCCATGAAGCATCTTTAATATTAAAAATACTAATTTCTTTAACACCATCTAATGCAGCTTGCATAACAATTGCTGTTGCAGCTCCCCCAGCACCAACAATTGTCATCTTTTTACCAATGATATCAATTTCTTGATCTTTTAAAGCACTCATATATCCTGTACCATCTGTAATTGTTCCAGTTAAAACACCATTATCATTAATAACTGTATTAATGGCTCCACACATTTTCGCAATTGGTGTAATATGATCTAAATATTGACCTATTGATGTTTTATAAGGCATAGAAACATTCCATCCTCTTACATTTAAAGCTTTGAATCCTTTAACCGCATCTTCTAATTGGTCTGGTTGAATATCAAAAGCTAAATAAGCATAATCTAAACCTAAAGCACGACATGCGGCATTGTGCATTACTGGTGATTTAGAGTGTCTAATTGGTGTAGCAATAAGTCCTAATAATTCTGTATGTCCTGTAATTCTTTTTTCCATTTTTATTCCCCCATATATACTAATAAAAAAGTCTCTTCATCCCATAAGGACGAAAGAGACCATCGCGTTACCACCTTACTTCGTTATTATCTCACAATAATAACCTTACTAAGTACCTACATACTCATACACGTTAACGGGTGTCACCGGAGATATCTACTTACTTCAATATTCTACTCCAAGAGGAATTCAATCATCAAACATAACTTTTTTTCACCAACCAAAAGCTCTCTACCTATGTTTTAATCATCTACTATTTCTTTTCACTGTATTTATTTGTATTAAACCACTTCATCATTTATTTGTCAAAGATTTTTTATAAGCATGTTACAAAATATCGCCCCTCATGGGACGATATTTTTTTTAATCTATTTTCTTTTTTCTTAGATAAGTTAAAACAACTAAACTTCCTATTAATAATAAAGCAATACCTATAATATTTTCATCATCGCCTGTTTTTACTTTTTTAACTTCTTGTTTATTTTCAGCTTTTACCATTGGTTTTATTGTTTCTTGATTATTGGATGTTGATT
Organism: Bacillota bacterium; assembly: GCA_030540195.1. GTDB lineage: Bacteria > Bacillota_I > Bacilli_A > Erysipelotrichales > Coprobacillaceae > Faecalibacillus. Next base: position 52,979 of record JAUNWT010000003.1, read on the forward strand.
CATTCCTTTTATCATCTTTTATTTGTTCTTTCAAAATCAAGGTTGTTGTAGCTACACCATCTTCAAACGTTACCTTAACATGATGTGTTCCCACAGAAAGTGTATTTAAATAATCATCATCAAAAGTAATAATTGTAGATCCCTTGGTTACTTTATAATGTAATTTATTAACTTCTTGACCATCTATTTCCACTTTTACATCTTCTGTAAATTCATGATCAATTCTTATTGCATGATCATTTCCACTTTCTTTAACAAAAGTTTCATTTTCACCTTCAATAACTTTATAAGAAATATTTTTCTTTACAAGTCCTTCAATAGCTTTAGTGATAGTATCTGCATAATTATCGACGGTTGCCTGTTCTAGAATATTTTTATTATAAACAACAGATTCTATTGCTTCTGCCACTTTTGAAAAATCCACATAATAATCTTTATTAAGTGACTTTGCTTTAGCAATAGCTTCTTCTACTTTTGTATAATCCGCTGATTTTAATATTAATGACTTGATTGCTTTATAAATAATATCCTCATAACCATCTACAATATTTTGTTCAGTAACATTCTTTCCTTCTTCTACTAAAGCAAGTGCATCTTTCAATACTTTTACAGTTTCATCTGTATAAATGCTCAAATCCGTTGGTATCTTTGATTTTGCTTCATTGACTTTTGTATAATCAGCATCTTTATATTTTAATTCACTTATTGCTTTATTAATAGCATTTGCATAGTTATCCACAATTTCTTGTTCAAGAATATTTTTATTATAATTAACAGCATCGATAGCTTCTATAACCTTTGAAAAATCCTTATAATAATCTTTATTAAGAGACTTTGCTCGATTAATAGCTGCTTCTACTTTGGTATAATTGGCAGGTTTTGGAACTAATGATTTTATTGCTTCATTGATTGCCTTAGCATAATTATCTACAATTTCTTGTTCAAACATATTTTTATCATAAGCAACCGAATCGATTGCTTCTGTAACCTTTGAAAAATCCTCATAATGATCTTTATTAAGCGATTTTGCTTGGTTAATAGCTTTTTCTACTTTAGTATAATCAGCAGGTTTTACCGTCAATGATTCAATTGCGGCAATAAGAGTATCTGCATACCCATCTACCATTTCTTGTTCTGTAATATTCTTTCCTTCTTCTATTGCATCAAGTGCATTTTGTAATGCTTCTACTGTTTCATCTGTATATATACTTAAATCATTTGGTACTTTTGATTTTGCTTCGTTGACTTTTGTATAATCTGCACAATCGTATAATATCTTTGAAAGTGAATGAATAATTTCATTAAAAGTCGTTTCAGCTTCTAAAGAATTTTTAAACCCTTTATAATAATCCTCATTATTATCTTTTTGACCTAGTTGATCATAACTTTCTGCATCTAAATAATTACTAGACATACCATACATATACGCATTAAATTTTTCAATATCTGTCCAATTACCATCCCCATCATCACCACTAATAGATATATCCGTATTAGAAGACATTCCAACAGTATACATTTTTGCCTTTTCTTTTATATTTTTTGCCATTGATATTGCATTATTTGCGACTTTATCTTCAAAATCTGATTGACTTGTTGGTGCGCCGTCAGTAATAAAAATAATAACTCTCTTTACATATTTTCTACTATTGTCATTGATACTTTCATCGACTAATTTTTTTGTTAGTTCCATTGCTATATCTGCACGAGTTGCTCCAGCAGGTTTAATATCTTTTACTTTTGTTTTTAAACTTTCTTTATTTTCCTCAGTAATAGCCACATAATTACTTACAATTTGCGTATAATTATATCTATATCCTTTATCGCTATATGTTTCATTTCCTATTCTATCGCTTTTATTACCCGCAAATTTTATAATAGAAATTCGACTTTGTTTAGTAATATCATCTCTATAAGAATTCTTTTTGGCATATTGATCAATAAATTGATAAACTAATTCATTTAAAAGATTTATTCTCTTCGTGGAATCTTCTTTACTCAGTGGGTCATCCATACTTCCAGAAGCATCTAATACAAAAGTAATATCTAATGGAGCTGATTCATCTTGATCAAGCGCAAATACATTGATTGGTATAAACGTTATAACTAAAGATAACGATAACAATATCTTCTTTATCCTTTTCATATAAGACCTCCAAACTACATCTTATTACTCACCATTTATTAAATATCGCCCCAAGTGGGACGATATTTAATTTAATCTATTTTCTTTTTTCTTAGATAAGTTAAAACAACTAAACTTCCTACTAATAATAAAGCTACACCTACAATATTTGTATCATCACCTGTTTTTACTTTTTTAACTTCTTGTTTATTTTCTGTTTTAACCGTTGGTTTTACTGTTTCTTGATTATTTGATGTTGAATCATTCTTTTTATCATCATTATCTTTTACAGGTGTTTCATTTTTATCATTATTTTTCTTTACAAGTCCTTCAATAGCTTTATTAATTGCATCTGCATAACCATCCACTGTTGCTTGTTCAGTAATATTCTTTTCTTCTTCTACTAAAGCAAGTGCATCTTTCAATACTTTTACTGTTTCATCTGTATAGATACTTAAATCACTTGGTACTTTAGCTTTTGCTTCATTGACCTTTGTATAATCAGCATCTTTATATTTTAATTCACTTATTGCTTTATTGATTGCATCTGCATAACTATCTACTGTTGCTTGTTCATATTTACTTTTTGCATGATCAACTGCATTAATTGCATCTTCTACAATAGAATAGTTAGCATATAGATTAGCATCTATTTTTTTAGCATCTGTGATTGCATCATTTACCTTTGTATAATCTGCAAGAATATTTCTTTCATCCCATGCAAATGTAGGATGATTAATTCCAGCTACCCATTCAATACCTGTTCCAGCATTATTTTGAAGATCAGTAAGTACGCTAGCAGAAGTAAAATTAGAACTTTCTCTTCCACATATAGACTGATCAAAGTTCGGATCTGCGGATGCAGTACCCGCATTCCAGTCTACAACAAGTTTTACAACTGCACTATAGTTATTATCTAAATCATCAGGCACTCTATCTGGCCAAATACAATTTGTAATATTAGCTACTGTAACAGCTGCAACCCAAGTGATATTACCCGGTTCTGCACAATTAATATTCTTTGTCGATACCATACAATTTTTAATTATTACACCAGGCTCTCCATGAAAATCAAAATTTGCACCGAGAATGCCACCTACAGCTGAATTAATATTTTGACAAGAAACAGAGCCTCCAAACCAGCAATCGATAATTTGTGAACTACTTGCAGAATTTTCCCATTGTCCAATTAATCCTCCTACAGTATCAACACTATCCTCACTAGGTTCAGTACTAATAACCGTGGCATTTGAAGCACAACCTTTTACCTGTGTACTCCAAGTACATTGCCCTATTAAACCACCTAGCATCTTATCACCAACATCATTTTCAATTTTTCCACTTGTATAACAGTTTTCAACTATACCACCATTGACCCAATCTGCCAAAATACCAGCAAGTAGAGAACAATCATTAGAAACAATATCAGCATTCGTAACCATCAAATTTTTCACAATTCCACCAGATGATATAACGCCAAACAATCCATTTCGTGTTAAATCTTCTCCTGTATAGTGATGATACAAATTCATTATTTTGTGATACTGACCATCAAAAGTACCGTCAAAATATTGAATAAAATTACTACCATTTCCAATAGATATCCATTGATGCCCTGAAAGGTCCAAATCATTATCTAAATAAATCGTTTTATCTTTAAATACTATATCACCATTAACCAACTGAGCCAAACCTGCAAGTTGTTCTGCGGTTGTAATATGATATTCACTATCTGTTTCATGCCCAACATACCAGCTTGTGTCAGCTGTCCCATCCCATGTATCTACTGCTTCTGCCGCAAATACATTTGTAGGCACAAATGATACAGCCATGGATAATGATAATAATACCGCAACCATTATTTTCTTAATTGCTTTCATATGCATTCCTCCCAAATAATCAATTTCAATGATACTTACAGTCTCATATTAAATTATTAAATAATTATTGTCATTCAACAACAATTATCATTTTTAATTGAGACAATGTATCTCGTATATATTTATTATATTTTCTTATATGTTGTTTGTCAATTGTATACAAAAAAATCATACTCAAGAATTATAATTCTTAAGTATGATGCATCTCTTATTTTTTCATCCATGTGTGAGGACAATCTTCATCATAATCTATTTCACCATAAGCTTTAAAACCTAGTTTTTCATAGAAGCCTTTAGCTTGAAGTTGTGCATGTAAACATACTGTTCCTTTTAATAACTCACAAGCACTTTGTACAATATATTGTCCTACTTTTTTTCCACGATATTCTTTAATAACTGCTATTCTACCAATAATATTAGCTTGTAGAGAATCATCATAATAATATCGGCATGTTCCAATGGGTTGATTGTTTTCAAAGGCAACTAGATGTTTACATTCTTGATCTAAATCATCAAATTCATCTTTAAATCCTTGTTCTTCCATAAAGACTTTTATTCTTATATCTTTTGCTTCCTGAGGTAATTGTTCATAAATTTTATAATTCATAGACTTCTCCTATAATAACATTGTTGCAACAACAATAGGAATAGTAATAACTGATAATAATGTTGAAACAACGATATTTCTTGTTACGATTTTAACATTTGCATTATATTGTGTTGCAAGCATTAATACCATTGATCCTACTGGCATGGCATTAGTAATGATTGTAATGTTTGCATAATAAGGATCGATATGAAGTAAACGACAAACAATCATTGTCACAAATGGTACAATCATTAAACGTACAAAAGCAAAGACATAACTACGCCAATCTGTAAAACTATCTTTAATTGGATAAACAGCTAATGATGAACCAATCATCATCATGGAAAGTGGCGCTGTAAGTGAACCAATACTATTTACTGTATCCATTAAAACACTTGGAAGTTGAATATCGAATAAGTAAATAAAGATTCCCACAAAAATCAAAATAATTCCTGGTGTAAGTAATTGTTTAAAATTCAACTTAAATTCACTATCATCACCTTTTGTAAGACACATAATCGCATAAGTATACACAAAGAAGTTAAATGCCATGTGAATAAGTGATGCATAGAAAACAGCTTCTTGTCCAAAGACATCTAATAAAACAGGATATCCCATAAATCCTGTATTCGCAAAAACAACCATACATTCATAAACAGGCCAATCTTTTTTAGGAAATGGGAAGATACGATTTATAATCTTTCCTAGTATTATAAATCCTATGTACATTAAAATGCCGGCCCCAATCATTAAAAAGACAATACTTTTATCATTTCCTTCTACGCCTGCAATAGAACTAATAATAAGCATTGGTGATGCCACATTGACAATCAATGCTGATATTTTTTTATTTGTATATTCATCAAAGATATGACACTTGAATAAAACAAATCCTAAAACAAGTAATAAAAACAATTTTAACATCGTTTGAAAGACAACCATGATATCCATAAAATTCCCCCTCTTAAACCTTTACCATCTTATCATATTTCTATTTTTGCTCAATTCATTTTCATATTATAAAAATAATTCATTAAAGCTTGGCTATCATAACAAAAAAATTGTAACAAATGGTCAATTCCCAAATTATTACAATTTTTTAGATAAATACCTTTAATTAATAAAAATCTTTCTTTGTTTTCTTGATTTTCAAAAAAAGTTTTCCTAACCCAATAAAAATAATCAATAAAACAACAATCATATAAAATGTTCCAATTCCTAATGTCTTAGAGCCTAATAAAGATAGATCAAAACCAAACCATCCAGTAGAAGCACCATAATTTAAAAAATTATAAGGTGCTAACATATCGCCATACCAACGTATACCAAAGACTTGCCCTAAAATTAAAATATAACCAACATAAACAAGTGGTGGGATTACAGAATAAAAGACATGCCTTTTTTCAGGAAGATAGTTTTCGCTAAAGAAAATAAAATCAATGATAGCCAAAACTGGTGTTATAAAATGGACACATAAACTTCCTGCTCCATTATTTAAATAAGCACCGATAAAACCATGACTATTGGTTGGTGCTAATAAAAGCATATAAACAAAGAAGGTAAGCGTAATAGATATCGTCCCCATAAATTTAATCAGATACATTCCTTGTGGGATATATTTTGTTTTCTTTAAATTATAAATTAAAAAAATCAAAAGACAAACATCAATAAAGATATTTGATAAATTGGTAAAGTACGTAAAGAACATCCAATGATCTAATGATTGCAACATTCCATAAATAGAAGAAAGTATTGCGATGAATTTTATAATTAGAGAAATCTTTCTTTTCATTTTTATCACCCGCAACACTATAACATATTATATTTTGAAGTTCAAATTTTTTTAATTCTTTCTTTTTTGATAAATACGTATTCCTAAAATAATTAAAACTAAAGAAGCAAAGGAAATACCTAAAGTAAGTACTAAATTTTGAGTAAATCCAGCAACCAAATAACCTATAAAACAAGCACTTGATACAATCAAAGCATAAGGTATTTGTGTGGTAACATGATATAAATGATTACATTGTGCTCCTGTTGAAGCCATGATTGTCGTATCAGAGATAGGTGAAATATGATCACCACAAACTGCACCAGCTAAAATAGAAGCAATAGAAATAACTAACATTGTTGACCCTTCAGGAAATAATGATGTTGCCATTGGAATTAAAATACCAAAAGTACCCCAAGATGTTCCTGTTGAAAAAGATAATCCTGCCCCAACTACAAATAAACACGCTGGTAGAATTGCGGTTGAAATTGAAGCAGATTGTAATGTGTTATAAACAAATGTTCCCGCTTGTAATTGATTTGAGACAAGATCACCTAAAGACCAAGCAAGTACAAGAATTAAAATTGAAGGAACCATCGCTTTAAACCCTTCTGGAATACATTCAACAAATTCATTATAAGAAACAACTTTACGAGGAATATAAAGAACAAAGACAAAAATAAGCGTAAAGAACGTTCCATAAACCAATCCTCTTGAGGCTTCACATTGACTAAAAGCTGTAATTAAATCTTTTCCATCAAAGAAACCACCAGTATAGATCATCCCAATAATACAACTAAAAATTAAAACAATTACAGGTAAAATAAGATCCATAACTTTTCCATTTTCATTATAAGAGATTTCTTCACTTGTTTGATAAGAATCATCCCCAAAATGAATATCACCTTCCTTGGCTGCAAGTTCATGTTTTCTCATTTTTCCTACAAGAAATTCACTTTTAATCACATAACATACCATTACAATGGTAAGAAGAGCATAGAGATTAAAAGGAATAGTATTTAAAAACAATTGGAATCCATCTCCTGAAGTATAACCACTGACAGCAGCAGCCCATGATGAAATAGGCGCGATGATACAAATAGGTGCTGCAGTACTATCAATAATATAAGCAAGCATTGCACGAGAAACTTTAAATTCATCAGTAATTTCACGCATAACACTTCCTACTGTTAAACAATTAAAATAATCATCAACAAAGATCACCACACCTAAAACAAAAGTAGAAAAAAGTGATTGTTTTGAAGATTTCATTTTCTTCTTTGCCCATTTTCCATAAGCTTGACTTCCTCCACTTTTAGTCATTAAAGTCACAATCATTCCTAACATCACTAAAAACATTAAGATACCAATATTAGAAGGTTTACTTAAACAACCAACAATGGTATCAAATAATAAATTCATACTTTCAACAATATGAAAATTTGTCAACAATAAAGTTCCTGTAATAATTCCTAATAATAAGGATAGATATACTTCTTTTGTTTTTAACGCAAAAACAATCGCAATAATTGGCGGTAATAACGCCCATACTGTACTTACAAAATTCATCTTTTCCTCCATAAAAAAAGTACTTTGAGGCAATCAAAGTACTTACATACAAGATAGCTCTCCACTAAAAAGTGACAAGAAATTATATATTTTATAATTTCCCAGATAAATAAAAGTTGGTGCTTTTATTTTCTTCGGCACGTTTCCCTTTTCTCTTTAACTGTCACCAAACATTATTAAAGAGTACTCTTGATTCATGCACCTCTACCATTTATTCATTTTTCTTTCAAAGAATAGCAAAGTCTTTTTATAAAGTCAATTAAATTATATTGATTTCAATACAAAAAACAATTCTAGTTTTTACAACTATATGCATAAATACAACAAAAGTGAACATCTTAAGTTGTTCATTTAACTTATTTTGTTCACTTTATATTGCAACCCTATCTTCGATTATTTATTTTAATACTTTTTTCTTTTTTAATGCAATAATTACGATAAATGATACTAAACAGCAACCAACGAAGATTTCAACTGGTGCTTGATCTCCTGTTTTTGTACTCTTTTGTGTTAAATTGTCCTTAGTAGTTTCTTTATTTGTATTTAATATACCTTCAACACTTTCATTTTTCTTATTATCTACATTTGTTTGACCATCTTTATTTTCTGTACCAGTATTTGGTTTTTCATTGTCATTATTACCTGTTCCTGGATTTGGTTTTTCGTTATCATCATTACCAGAATTTGATTTCACAATTGTAAATGCTGTAGCTACATTTCCAGCTGTAGTTTGAACTTCAATCTTATGTTCTCCACTACTTAGAGTTTTTAAATATTCATCAGCTAATACAACTTTTGAATTACCATTGATTGCTCGTGAAATATTTTCAATCGTGTAGTATTTTGCATCAACTTCTTTTCCATCTACAAATACTTTTTGAATATTTCTTGCAGATACATTAACTGTAATTTCTAACGGTTTTGATTCATTATATTCTAATTTAATATCTTCACCACTTACAATAATTGCTTTTTTAAAACCATTAATAATAGCTTTACCTACTTTTCCATCAATTGCTGGATAAATAACATCTACTTCTTGAGACTCTTCTAAAATTTCTTCTTTTGGATTTACAAATTCCCATCCATCTGGTAATTTAACTGTTTCTAAAGTACTACCAATAGCTCCATTTAATTCTAATTGTGATTTTTCTAAATCTTTTTCAAAAGTTCTTTCTTCAACAGTAAGCGAAACTTGTCTTCTTGTTCTTGCACTAACTGTATCACCTTCTTTATAAGCAGTATAATACAAGTTATATGTTCCAGGTTTTAACGATTTTAATGATTTTGTATCATTCTTTCCTGTACATAACAGTGACACATGTGTGTTTCCTCCAACATTTGTGAACATTGGTTCATCATTAATAGAATAATCGACTACACTTTCCTTATCAGAAGTAATTTCAGCTAATAAATCTGGTGTTTCACCTTCTGTCATTATCACATCTTTTTCACCGTTAATTTTATAAGCATTTGCATAGAAAGCATCTGCATCTTTTTGTTGTTGATCATTTCTAGCATAACGTACATAATCTACTTCATATTTTGTTCCTGCTAGATTTTCACCAGCTGCTCCAGGCCAAGCTCCACCTAAAGCTAGATTAAATTGAATATATTGTGGTCTATCAATACATTCTAAAGCTCTTTGATCATCACTATAATCAACCGTTCTAACAATTTGATCATCTACATACCATTCAATTTTACCTTTAGACCAATTAATTCCAAATACATGATAATCATCATTGAAAATTCCACTTGGTAGTGTATAGCAAGTACCATGTCCTGCATACTTTCCATCATCTTCACCATCAGTACCGTAATGAAGTGTTTGATAAACTTGTTTGTCACCATTAACGCCACCAGCAGTGCCAGTACCAATTAATTCCATGATATCTATTTCACCACTATCAGGCCATCCGATACCTTGAGCAATCTTACCATCCAAATGGAAATCAGATCCTAATGTCCAAAATGCTGGGAATACTGCTTGACCTTTAGGTAATTTAGCTTTCATTTCAATACGTCCATATAAGAATTCTTGTTTACCATGAGTTCTTACACTTCCTGAATCATAAATAACTTTTCTAGTTGTATCTCCTTGAGTTACTTCATATTGATCTTTTTCATTTCTATTGGTTGCCTTAATCACTAAATTACCATCTTCAAGATAAACATTATCTTTACTATTTGTATAATGTTGTTGTTCTAAACCTCGAATATGACCTAGTTCATAACCCCAATTATTTTTATCTAATTCAGTTTCATTGAATTCATCAGCCCATACAAGATTATAATTATCATCTTCATTTCTAACTTCTGTTAATGAAACATCATCAACAAATACTTTTCCTCGATATGTTGCATCATTAGTTGATTCTGTCCATTTCATGAAACAAACTGTTAAATCTGTAGAACTTGCATTACCAAATATACTTTCTTGATTTCCTGTATCGATATTTAATTCAATATCTTGATATTGATCTTTATTTTCTTCTGTACAACTTACTGTAATTTCATTGTTATTTACAAGGTATTGTGCGTTCTTTTTTAAGTTGACAAACATTGTTTGTCCTACTTCATTTAAACGTACTTTTGCTTTTAATTTATATTTTGTATTTTTCTTTAAATTAACTGTTTGATAAATATTCGCATTTCTACTATTTTCTGGTAAAAAACCACACCAATTTCCTTCACTAGCACATCCTGGGTATTTTGTAAATCGTGCATTCGTAGTCTTCCATGATGTACGACTATCAATTTCATCTCCTGATGAAGGATTACTTCCATTTTCAAAAGAACCATTTTTAATAAGTTCTCTATCCAACTCTACTAAATCTTGTTTACCATTTGGTAAAACAGTAAGAATAACGGCTCTTCTTGTTGAAGGTTTTGTAGAATCTGTACTACTTCTTGCTGTGTAGTATAAATTATATTTTCCAGGTTTTAATTTCTTTAAACTTTGTTTATCATTTTTACCTGAACATACTAAATCAACTGAAGTTAAACCACCTTTTGTTTTAAATGAATATTCATTATCAATTGAATAATCTAAAATACTATCTTGATCAGAAGTCACACCTTCTAATAAATTAGGCGTTTCGCCTTCTGTCATTGTAACATCATGTTCTCCGCTAATTTTTATCGCATTTTTGTAATATTCTTCTGCATCTGCTTTTTGTTGAGCGTTTTGCCCATAATAAACATAATCTACTTCATATTTTGTACCTGCAAGATTATTTCCAGCATCTCCAGCCCAATTTCCACCAGTAGCTAAGTTTAGTTGAATATATTGTGGACGGTTAAAACATCTTTTATATTCCTCGTTATCACTATAATCTGCAGAACCTACAATTTTATCATCTATATAAAATTCTAATTTATTTTTTGACCAGTTAACACCAAAAATATGATAATCATCATTGAAGATTCCTTCTGGCAAGGTATAAGTAGAAACTGATTTTTGATGATCTGTATCAGCAACTGATCCCGCATGTAAAGTTTGATAAACTTTTCTATTACTATTTCCTCGTGAATCATCCATTGCTTGATCAGTACCTATCAATTCCATAATATCAATTTCACCACATACTGGCCATGAAGCACCTTGCTCACCACTAATTCTACCATCTAATGTAAAATCAGAACCTAATGTCCAAAATGCTGGAAAAGCACCTTTTCCTTTAGGAAGCTTTGCTTTCATTTCAATTCTTCCATATAAGAATTCTTGTTTACCATGAGTTCTAACACTTCCTGAATTATAAATAACTTGTCTATTTCCTCGAGGATTTTTATATTGATCTTCTTTATCGCGATTTGTAACTTGTAATACTAATTGTCCATCTTTGACATAAACATTTTCTGGATCATTGACATAGTGTTCTTGCTCAACACCTCTAATAGATCCTAATTCATAATCCCAGTTTGATGTATCTAATTGACCTTTATTAAAATCATCAGCCCAAACCATTTCATAGTTATCATCCTCTGTAACTTCATTTACCGCTTTAACAGATACATCATCAACCCATACTTCTTCATCTATAATAGCTTGATTTCCATTTGTTTCTGTCCATTTAATAAACGCAATAGATCCAGATGTGTTATTTCCTGAATTAAAAGTAAACTCTACATCTTGATATTGACCCGCTTTATCTGCTGATGAAGAAATTGTTGTTTCGATATTTTTTTCACTATTATCTTTTAATCCAGCACTCAAATCATTATTTTTTACTGCTAAAAATACTTGTCCGTTTACATTTGAAATTTTTACCTTTCCTTTAACGACATAATCTGTATTTTTCTTAAAACTCACATTTTGAAAAACTGCTGCATTATTAGAATTTGATGGCAACTTTCCATAATAATTGCCATTATCATTTCCAAATGTTCCTGTACCTGATACTCTCCATGAGGATCCATTATTATCAAAACTACCATTAATAATTAAATCACTATTACGATTTAATTTTACCAAATCATGTTCATGTGCCACTTGTGACGTTGCACCTTGATTTGTATTTTCAGCAAATACCATTGCTGAATAAGAGCTAAGCATTGACATTGATGTCAATACGGATAAAACAACTTTTGTAACTTTTTTATTTTTCATATATTTTCCCTTTCCTTTTTTATTTGTTGTTACCGCTTACAAATATGTATTATTACATATTTTTAGTAAATGTCAATACTTATATTACTTGTATACAAGTATTTTTTTACTAAATTTAGTTATTTTTAACTAATTTATAGCCATTTAATAGTACTATCGTTATTTTTGTTTACTAAATTAAATGTATACATTTAGTAAATATTTATTGATACATAAAAAAACTTCCTAAACTTAATTAGGAAGTTATTCTTTTAAAGTTCTTCACCATTAGAAGCAATAACTTTCTTATACCAATCATAAGAATCTTTTTTGCTTCTTTCAAGTGTTCCATTACCTTCATTATCTCTATCTACATAGATAAATCCATAACGTTTTTTCATTTCACCTGTTGTAAATGAAACACAGTCAATACATCCCCAAGGAGTATATCCCATTAAATCAACACCATCTTCTTCAACAGCTTTTTTCATTTCTTCAATATGTGCTCTTAAATAATCAATACGATATGGATCATGACAAGAACCATCTTCTTCTTTAACATCAATAGCACCAAAACCATTTTCTACAATAAATAATGGTTTTTCATATCTTTCATAGAACATATTTAAAGCATATCTTAATCCTTCTGGATCAATAGCCCATCCCCAATCTGATTCTTTAATATATGGGTTTTTAACTGAATGTTCACTTGAACCATCTGTTGATTTTGATACATCTTTTGTAACTGTTGAATCTACAACATTTGTCATATAATAACTAAATCCAATATAATCAACAGTACCTTCAGCTAATGCTTTTTTATCTTCTTCTGTAATATCGATATTAAATCCTTTTCTTTCGAACATTTTTAATGCATAAGCAGGATAATGTCCACGGCATTGTACATCGCAGAAGAAGAAACGATCATGCATTTGTTGTTGTGCTAACACTTGATCTGCTGGACGACAACTAAATGGATAAATTGGAACCATGGCAATCATATTTCCAATTTTGAAATCAGGATTGATTTCTTTACCAATTTTTACCGCTTTTGCTGAAGCTACTAATGTATGATGTCCACAGATATACATTGCTTCTTCTGGATTATCATAACTTCCAAAATGAGCTCCACTGTTTGTCCAACCAAAGATATCATTTTTAAAGTTCATTTGGTTATTGATTTCATTGAAAGTCATCCAATATTTAACTTTATTTTTATATCTTTTGAAACATACTTCTGCAAATTTAACAAAGAAATCAATTGTTTTACGGTTCATAAATCCACCGTATTCTTTAGCTAAATGATAAGGCATTTCAAAGTGTGATAATGTAATAACAGGTTCAATACCATATTTTAATAATTCATCAAAAACATCATCATAGAATTGTAATCCTTCTTCATTAGGTTCTGCTTCATCCCCTAATGGGAAAATTCTTGTCCATGCAATAGAAGTTCTAAAACATTTAAATCCCATATCCGCAAACATAGCGATATCTTCTTTATAATGTCCATAAAAATCAATTCCCACATGATTAGGATAGTATTTACCTTCTACTACACCATCAGTAATTTCTCTAGGTACACCATGTGCTCCTGCAGTCATGACATCCGCTACAGAATATCCTTTAGAAGTATTTAATACTCCTCCTTCAAATTGATGGGCAGCTAATGCTCCACCCCATAAAAAGTCTTTTTGTAAAGCCATATATTACCTCCGTATTCTTTTTTAACATTATATCATAAGCGTACCATACGAGAAACTGTCTCTTGTAATTTAAAAGTATATTCACAAAATACACCTTATAAAATAAATAACCTGTAAATTCTATTTACAAAAAGAAAACCTTGAGTTTCCTCAAGGCTTTCTAAAATGATTGTGAGTCTATTTTGATATACTATAAGTTAGAATATCCCATTAAATCTTCATCAACAGCACGAGCAACTTCACGTCCTTCTCTTATTGCCCAAACAACAAGAGATTGTCCTCGACGCATATCACCAGCAACATAAAGTTGATTTTGATTTGTTTGGTAATTTTCATCAGCCACATTTCCTCGTGGTGTAAGTTTCACATCAAAGGCTTTAGCAACATGGTCTTCGCAACCAACGAAACCTGCCGCAATTAAAACAACATCAACATCAAGTGTTTTTTCGCTTCCTTTAACAGGTACCATTTGTCTGCGACCATCTACTTGTTTTGATTCGAGTGAAACAATAACAACTTGTTTAACATTTCCTTTATCATCTTTGATAAATTCTTTAACTGTTGTTTGATAAAGACGTGGATCATTTCCAAAAACAGCAATGGCTTCATTTTGTCCATAATCTGTCTTTTTAACACGTGGCCATTCTGGCCATGGATTTGAATCTAAACGTTCATGTGGTGGTTCTGGCATCATTTCTAATTGAATAACCGATTTACATCCTAAACGAATCGCTGAACCAACACAGTCATTTCCTGTATCTCCACCACCAATAACAAGAACATTTTTACCTTTTGTTTCAACAAAAGTTTTATCTTCTAATTGACTATTAAGTAATGATTTTGTAATTCTTGTAAGATAATCTACCGCAAAGTAAATTCCTTTAGCATCTCTACCAGGTACTTGAATATCTCTTGCTTTTTTACTTCCACAAGCTAAAACAACACGATCAAATTCTTTATAAAGTTCTTGAACTTGTTTCTTTGTTTCAATACCTGCTTTTGTTTTAAAAACAACCCCTTCTTCTTCCATTAAATGAACACGACGATCAATAATATGTTTTTCAAGTTTCATATTTGGGATACCATACATTAATAATCCACCAATACGATCTTCTCTTTCAAAAACAGTTACTTGATAACCTCTTTTATTTAATTGATCAGCTGCTGCAAGTCCTGAAGGACCTGAACCAATCACCGCAATCTTTTTATCAATACGATGTTTTGGTGTTTGTGGTTGCATCCAATTAGAAGCATAAGCTGTTTCAATGATGGCATTTTCATTTTCTCTTACAGTAACAGGGTTTCCATTTAAACCACATGTACAAGCTGCTTCACATAAAGCAGGACAAACACGTGAGGTAAATTCTGGAAAATTGTTTGTTTTTAAAAGTCTTTTAAGGGCTGCTTTATAGTTTTTATGGAAGATCAAGTCATTCCATTCAGGAATCAAGTTGTTAAGTGGACAACCTGATACCATTCCTTGAATGACTCTTCCGTTTTGACAGAAAGGAACTCCACAATCCATGCATCGAGCTCCTTGGCATGATTGTTCATCACGAGATAATGGTTTATGAAATTCATTAAAGTTCTTAATACGTTTTAATGGTTCAACTTCTGTTGACACTTGTCTTTCTATTTCTAAAAATCCTGTTGGCTTTCCCATAATCTACATTCCTTTCTTAAAAGCATTAAATGCTTCTACTTTTGCTTGTTCATTTGTAAGTCCTTGTTGTTCAAATGAACTAATAAGTGACATCATACGTTTATAATCATGAGGAACAACTTTTTTGAAATGAGCAACTTCATTTCCAAAGTCATCTAAGATCTTCTTCGCAACATTTGAATTTGTATATTTATAATGTTTTTGAATCATTTCTCTTAATTGATCTTCATCATAACGTGACTTCACATTTTTATATTCTACAAGTTCTTTATTAACATGTTCATAGAATGTATTATCTGGATCATAAACATAAGCAATACCTCCAGACATACCAGCTGCAAAGTTACGTCCTGTTTTTCCTAGGACAACAACCATACCACCTGTCATATATTCAAGACCATGATCTCCAATCCCTTCAACAACGGCATGAGCTCCTGAGTTACGTACAGCAAATCTTTCACCTGCAACCCCATTAATATAAACTTCACCAGATGTTGCTCCATATAATGCAACGTTACCAATAATAATATTGTCTTCTGGTTTGATTGTAGAATCTTTTGGTGGAACAACGATTAATTTACCACCTGATAATCCTTTTCCAAAGTAGTCATTACTATCTCCATAAAGATGTAATGTCAAACCTTGAGGAATGAAGGCACCAAATGATTGACCTCCAGCTCCATAACAATTCACTTTAAAGGTATCTTCTTCTAAAGATGTTCCATATTTCTTTGTGATTTCAGATCCAAAGAGTGTACCAAATGAACGATCAATATTTGTCACATGAACATCAATTTCTTTACTTTGATGTTTATTTAAAGCATCTTTTAATTGTTTATAAAGAATTGTTGTATCTTTAACTTCATTAAGTTTAAAGTCATATTCATTATTTTTTTCATGGTGACTATGTTTACTAGAAGTATATGGATTATTTAAGATTCTTGATAAATCAATATTTTCAATATCATCTCTTGCTTCTAATAAATCACTACGTCCAACCATTTCATCAACTGTTTTAAATCCAAGTTGTGCCATGTATTCTCTTAATTCTTGAGCTATGAAACGCATAAAGTTTTCCACATATTCAGGTTTACCTTTAAAACGTTTTCTTAAAATTGGATTTTGGGTAGCAACTCCAACTGGACATGTATCTAAGTTACAAACTCTCATCATAACACATCCCATAGTAACAAGTGGTGCTGTCGCAAAACCAAATTCTTCTGCTCCAAGTAATGTCGCAATTGCAAGATCTCTACCTGTCATGAGTTTTCCATCTGTTTCAATAACAACACGACTTCTTAAATCATTCATGATCAATGTTTGATGAGCTTCAGCTAAACCAAGTTCCCAAGGAAGTCCGGCATTGTAAACAGAGTTTTTAGGAGCAGCTCCTGTTCCTCCATCATAACCTGAAATAAGGATAACGCCTGCACCTGCTTTTGCAACACCGGCTGCAACGGTACCAACCCCTGCTTCAGATACAAGTTTAACAGAGATACGTGCTTCTTTATTAGCATTCTTTAAGTCATAAATTAATTGTGCTAAATCTTCAATTGAATAAATATCATGGTGTGGTGGTGGTGAAATTAAACTTACCCCTGGTGTTGAATGTCTTGTTTTCGCAACCCATGGATAAACTTTTCCACCTGGTAAGTGACCACCTTCTCCAGGTTTTGCCCCTTGTGCCATTTTAATTTGAATTTCATTGGCACTGCATAAGTATTCGCTCGTAACTCCAAAACGTCCTGAAGCAACTTGTTTGATTGCAGAACATTTACTATCACCATTAGGAAGTGGTTCAAATCTTTCTGGATCTTCTCCACCTTCACCACTGTTTGATTTACCATGAAGTCGATTCATCGCAATAGCCATTGTTTCATGGGCTTCTTTTGAAATAGATCCATAAGACATTGCCCCTGTTTTAAATCTTTTAACGATTGATTCAACAGGTTCTACTTCATCAATTGAAATAGATTTTGTCTTTTTAAATTTCATAAGACCTCTTAAATTTAAATGAGATCCTTCTTCATCAATCATTTTTGAATATTCTTTAAATAATTGATAATCACCTAAACGTGTAGCTTGTTGTAATTTATGAATTGTTGCTGGATTATAAAGATGTTCTTCTTTTCCTGATCTTTCTTTATGATCTCCGGCACTATCTAAAGTAACATCAACGTCTAATCCTAATGGATCATAGAC
This sequence comes from Bacillota bacterium, assembly GCA_030540195.1. Taxonomy (GTDB): domain Bacteria; phylum Bacillota_I; class Bacilli_A; order Erysipelotrichales; family Coprobacillaceae; genus Faecalibacillus. The sequence goes on from JAUNWT010000003.1 coordinate 71,075, forward strand.
TTGATTATGACGATATTCTACATCTGCTTCAATGTCTTTAATTGTTTTTCCTTCAATACGACTTACTGTTTTTGGGAAGTACTTATTCACTAAATCACTTGATAATCCAATTGCTTCAAAGTTTTGAGATCCACGATAAGATTGAATTGTACTGATACCCATTTTAGATGCAATTTTAACAATACCATGTAAAATACCACTATTATAATCATCAACTGCTGCATAGTAATCTTTATTTAATAATCCTTGATCAATTAAATCAAAAATTGTATCTTGGGCTAAATAACCATTGATTGCAGAAACCCCATAACCTAGTAAAGTTGCATAATGATGAACTTCTCTTGGTTCAGCTGATTCAAGAATTAAAGCTAAACTATTACGTTTCTTTGTTCTTACTAAATAAGAGTTAACAGCACCAACAGCAAGTAATGATGGAATTGGTAAATGGTTATCATCAACTGCTCTATCGGATAAGATAACAATATTACATCCTTCATGATAACGTTTATCCACTTCTACAAAGACACGATCAATCGCTTTTTCAAGAGATGTGTTTTTGATATAAGTGATATTAACTTCACCAACTTTAAATCCTTCTTTTTTCAAGTTTTTGATTTTTAAAATATCGGTATTACTTAAAATCGGATGATTGATTTTTAATAAGTGACAGTTTTCTGGTTTATCTTCCAACATATTTCCATCACGACCAATACAAATACTTGTAGAAGTAATGATTTCTTCACGAATGGCATCGATTGGTGGATTTGTTACTTGGGCAAATAATTGTTTAAAGTAATTGAATAATGGTGGATGTTTTGTTGATAAAGCCGCAATTGGTGTATCATTTCCCATTGCCACAATATTTTCATTTCCTGTAAGTGCTAAGTTTTTAATATAGTTTGTATCTTCATAACTATAGCCATGAATTTTTTGAAGTTTTGTAAGTTCTTCCCCTTCATATCTTTCTACACGCACACTAGGAATACGCATATCTTTTAAATTGATAAGATTGCTTTCTAACCATTCTCCATAAGGTTGTTTTGTTGCATAAGTTTCTTTTAAAACATCATCTTCAATAAGTTCACCCTTGACGGTATCGACAAGTAACATTTTTCCTGGTCTTAATCTTTCTTTTAAGACAATATCACTTGCTGGAATATCTAATGAACCTACTTCTGAAGATAAAACAAGATAATGATCCTTTGTAATATAATAACGTGATGGTCTTAAACCATTTCTATCTAAGATAGCTCCCATGATATCTCCATCACTGAATAAGATCGAAGCTGGTCCATCCCATGGTTCCATTAATGTCGCATTATATTCATAGAAATCTTTCTTTGTTTGTGACATGCTTTTGTCATTTTCATAAGGTTCTGGAATACACATCATCACAGCACGTGGTAATTCCATACCTGACATCACTAAGAATTCTAAAGTATTATCTAACATTGCTGAGTCGGAACCGTTAACGTCTACTACTGGATAGACTTTTGTGGTATCGACCGCATCTGTTGCCATGTTTTCTTCACGGCATAACATATTATTGGCATTTCCTTTAATTGTATTGATTTCACCATTGTGAACAATAAATCTATTTGGATGTGCTCTTCTCCATGATGGCATTGTGTTCGTAGAGAAACGTGAGTGAACTAAAGCAATCGCACTTTTATAATCTTTATCTTGTAAATCTTTAAAGAATAATCTTAATTGTTGAACTAAGAACATTCCTTTATAAACGATTGTACGACTTGAAAGTGAACAAACATACGTATCTTCAAATTGACTTTGTTCAAAGATTCTTCTTACTTGATAAAGCTTTCTATCAAAATCTAATCCTGCTTCTACATCACTTGGTTTTTCTACAAAAGCTTGGACGATAAATGGCATTGCATCTAAAGCCTTTTTCCCTAATACTTTAGGTACTGTTGGTACCTCACGCCATCCTAAAAAAATGAGTCCTTCTTTTTTTACAATTGTTTCAAACATCTTTTTCACACGTAAACGAATTTTTTCGTCTTGTGGCATAAAGAACATACCAACCCCATAATTTCCTTTTTTAGGTAATTGAAATTCTTTAATAACTTTTTGGAAATAATCATCAGGAATTTGTGTCAGAATTCCAACACCATCTCCTGTTTCTCCAGCGGCATCCTTCCCTGCACGATGTTCTAATTGTTCAACAATTTTTAAAGCATCATCCACTGTTTTATAAGTTTTTAATCCTTTGATGTTAACAACGGCCCCTATTCCGCAGTTATCATGTTCAAATGACTGATCATATAAACCTCGATTTTCTTTGTTCATAAAGGTTTCCTCCTTTTTTAGTATATATAAAATAGCACATTTAGTAATATGTGTAAAGACTACGACATTTTTTAGGAATTTTCTAAAATGTAAGCGGATTGTATACATTTTTTAATGTTTTATCACTGTTTTGATAATCTTTTTTTACTAATTTAATAAATTTATTGCAGTTTGTGGATAAAAAATTTTTAAATTTTTTTTAATTTATTGGAAATAAAGAACAAAAAGAGTAGAATAAAGATAGTATTAATATGGAAAGAGGAGAAAAATATGGAAGATATGTTTATTGTCGAAACTTCTGCTAGACATATTCACTTAAGTGAAAAAGATTTAGCAACTTTATTTGGTGAAGGTCATCAATTAACAAATAAAAAAGATTTATCTCAACCAGGTCAATTTGCTTGTGTTGAAAGAGTAAAAGTAATTGGACCTAAAGGAGAATTAAATATGTCTGTTTTAGGACCTACTAGAAAAGAAACTCAAGTAGAAATTTCTTTAACAGATGCAAGAAGCATTGGTGTTCAAGCATTAATTAGAGAATCAGGAGATATCGAAGGAACTGCTGGATGCAAACTTGTTGGTCCTGCTGGTGAAGTAGAAATCCCATGTGGTGTCATCGCTGCTAAAAGACATATTCACTTAACACCTGAAGATGCTGAAAAATTTGGTGTTAAAGATAAAGAAATCGTTAAAGTTGAAATCAATACTGAAGGACGTTCTTTGATCTTTGGTGATGTTGTTTGTCGTGTAAGCGCTTCATATGCTACAGCAATGCACATTGATACAGATGAAAGCAATGCTGCTGCTTGTGGTAGAGAAGTTTACGGTAAAATCGTAAAATAATAAACATTTAGGGCTCTGTAAATAGAGCCTTTTTTGTTATTTATGGTATAATGGTGTCGGGTGATGACATGAAAATATTAGATACGCTTGGAAAATCAAAAAAGGCAATTGGTGGAATTATCGCAATTCTTTTATGTATTGTCGCTATATTCTTTGCGGGTATGAAATTTGCGGATGGTAAAGAAAATGACAAGATTACTTCAACAACAATAAGAAATCAATTAACTGAAATTAATGAACTTGCAGTTTATTCTTATGATTATAGTAAGGTTGGTAAATTTTCTAATAAGCTTTCTTTCAATGGTTGGGAAATTCCTCTTACTCAAAAGAACTTTATTATTACATATGATGGTACAATTAAAGCAGGGATCAATTTGGATGAAGCAAAAGTAGACATAGATCAAAATAACTTAAATATCACTTTACCTGCTACAACGATTTTGAGTCATGAAATTGATGAAAACTCAATTGAAGTCTATGATGAATCTTCAAATATCTTTAATCAAATAAGTATTAATGATTATAAATCTTTTGCAACGAAAGAAAAAAAGAAAAATGAAAAAGATGCAATATCTAATGGAATCCTTACAAAGTCAAAAGAAAAAGTTGTGCAAACTCTCACAACTTACTTACAGGCTATTCCAGAAATAAAAGATAACTACCAATTAAACATTACAATCCAAGATGCAAAAACCGATGAATAAAATCATCGGTTTTTCTATTATAATTGAATTATTTATTTACAGCTTTTTTTAATGCTGAACTTGCTTTGAAAGCAGGTGCTTTACTTGCAGCAATTGTCATTGTTTCACCAGTTCTTGGATTTCTACCAGTTCTTTCGCTACGAGTACGTACTTCGAAGTTTCCAAATCCTTTTAATGAAACTTTATCTCCTTTAGCAAGAGCATCTGTTACAACATCTACTAATGCTGTAACAACTTTATCTACATCAGTTTTTGTTAATTCTGTACTTGAAGCAATTGCTTCTACTAATTCAGTTTTATTCATCTTTTTTAATCTCCATTTCTTGAAATCTAGGATTAAATCCTAGAATTATTTTACTACTTTATACGTATATTTACAATAAAATACACGCTTTACTTTTCTAAATCTTTTACAAATTCATAACAAATTTCTTTAGGAGTTGCCCATGATGTAACAAGGCGAATACATGAATGATTTTCATCAACTTCAAACATTGGTGTTGTGATATATTTTTGATGTATTTTTTGCAATGTTTCATGATCAATAATTGGAAATAATTGATTTGAAGGACTTTCAATATACATTGAATAACCCTTTTTCTTTAACCCTTCTTTTAAAATAGCAGCACATTCATTTTCATGCATTCCAATTTCTAAATAAAGATCACCTTCAAATAAGGCATCAAATTGTACTCCTAATAATCTTCCTTTAGCAAGCATAGCCCCTTTTTGTTTAATGTGATATCTAAAGTCTGTTTTTAATTCATCATTGATAATAACTAAACATTCACCAAATAAAGCTCCCATCTTGGTACCACCAATATAGAAAGCATCACTATACATGGCCATTTCTTGTAAAGTTGGTGCATCTTTTAAAACAAGTGCACTGCCAAGTCTTGCTCCATCAATAAATAAATAGAGATGATGTTTTTGACAACAATGATAGATTTCTTTTAATTCTTCTAATGTGTAGTATGTTCCATATTCTGTTGTTTGTGAAATATAAACCATTTTAGGTTGTACCATATGTTCATCATTATGCCCACTTACAATTTCTTCAATCATTGAACAATTGATTTTCCCATCTTGATGAGGTTTTGTTAAAACTTTATGTCCAGTAAATTCAACCGCTCCTGTTTCATGAACATTGATATGTCCACTATCGACAGCAATAACTGCTTGATAGTCTTTTAAAGCAGAAGAAATCATAATCATATTTGTTTGGGTTCCACCTACTAAAAAGTGGATATCCACATTTTCATTCTTTAATATCTTCTTAATTTTATCTTTTGCTTTTTGACAGTATTCATCTTCCCCATAACCTACTGTTTGTACAAAGTTTGTTTGATTCAAGGCATCCATTACTTTAGGATGTGCTCCTTCTAAATAGTCACTTGCAAAATTATACATCTTAACCCCCTAAAGAAAATAGGAAACGATGTTTCCTATAATTCTTCTCCATTTGTTTCAATAACTTTTTTATACCAATAATATGAATCTTTTTTATATCTGTTTAATGTACCTGAATTTTCATCTTCTTCACGATCAACATAAACAAAACCATAACGTTTTTGATAACCATTTAACCAGCTTAATAAATCTGTATATGACCATGTACAATAAGCAAGAACACGGCAACCATCATCGCATGCTTTTTTAAGTTCTTCAATATGACGTTTTAAATAATCAATACGATATGGATCATGAATTTGTCCATCTTCTAATTTATCAAAGGCACCTAAACCATTTTCAGAAATAACAATTGGTAAATCATAACGTGAAGTAATTTCACGACAACACATTCTAATTCCCATTGGATCAATCGTCCAATCCCAATCAGTTGTTGGTAAGAATTCATTTTGTGGTTTTTTATAAAGACCAGGTACACCTTGAACTTTAGCAGTTCCTTTTTTACCTGTATTATTCATTGTATGATCACTACCAACACCATTAATGTCATTATATTCAACAACACAAGTTTGATAATAGTTCACACCCATGAAATCAATAAGTGAAGCAGCTTTTTTCATAAGAGCTTCATCACCTTCTTCAAAGACAGGAGCACATCCTAATGATTTTAAATATTGGATTGCAGCACGTGGATAACGTCCATAAGCATAAGCATCCATCCAATAATAGTTTTGTAAATCATCATAATCCGCTTTAGCCATTGCATTTTCCGGTTTACGATCATAAGCATAACTTGGACTATAAGCAAATGAGGCTCCTACTTTCGCTTCTGGATGAAGTTCTTTTAAAGCAATAACGCTTTTTGCATGCGCAATATTGGCATGATGGTTAACTTGATAGAATGTTTTCATATCATCTACTTTTCCTGGTGGATGCATTCCTTCTAACCATCCATGTCCTGTAAAGATATTTTGTTCATTCATTGTAATCCAATATTTTACACGATCACCATATCTTTTAAATAATGTTGTTGCATAATTTACATAATCATCAACGATTTTTCTGCTTTCCCAACCATGATATTGATCTTCTAAAGCTTGTGGCATATCCCAATGATAAACTGTAACCATTGGTTCAATTCCATATTTTAATAATTCATTGATAAGATTATCATAGAACTCTAAACCTTTTTCATTGACTTCACCATTTCCATTTGGATAAATACGTGTCCAAGCAACTGAAAAACGATATGTTTTCAATCCCATTTCTGCCATCAACTTCACATCTTCTTTGTAACGATGATAATGATCAACCGCTTTGTCACCTGTTGTTGCTTTAAAAGTCTTTCCTGGAATTCTTACAAATTTATCCCAGTTGGAAACACCTTTGCCATCTGCATCCCAGCCACCTTCTACTTGGTAAGCAGCCGATGCACTTCCCCAAAGAAAATCTTTAGGAAAACCATTTGTTTCTTTAAAATACATTCTCTTTCTCCTTATTTCATATATTTTTTGATAAACTGACTTAATGTTTGTTTAAAGTCATCGTTTTCAACAAGTTCATATAAGTATTTTTCATCTTTTAAGACAAATAATACTTTTTCCCCTCTATTTTTATTGTAAAGAGGATAAACCATTTTTAGTGGTACAAATTCATCTTCTTTCGCATGGAAATAGAGTGTTGGAATATCGTTGTGTCTTACATATTTTGCAGTATTTTCTTTTAAATCAATATGCACTGCTTTTTTAATATGACGAGCAATAATAGAAATTGCCGGATATTTTGAAATCTTATAATCTGCTTCTAAGCGATAACCAATAATATCATAAGGAGATGTATAAGCTCCATCTGAAATAATCGCTTTAACATTCTTTAAAACATGTTTCCCTGCTGCATTTAAAATAGTATTTGCCCCTTGTTCTTTACCATAGAGTAAAATCTTATGATCTTTTCCATAAGTATCTAAAAGATAGTTATTCCAACAAACAAGATCATTGATATCTTTAATACCAAAACCTCTAATATAGCCATCACTTTGACCATGAGCACACGCATCAACTAATAGGATTTGTGCTTCTGGTAAATGTTCTTCAAAATAAGGAACATAAAGTTGCATATCTTTTGCTTGTAATCCAAATGGATGTAAGATAACAACTGTTTCTTGTGGATTTTCTTTTGGAATTAGAATTCCTCTTAATTGGATATCTTGATCATTTTTAATTGTAATATTTTTACTGTTATATTTTGCTTCTAGAATACTTGGACGATCTTCTTGTTTATGATGTCTATAAAGTAATTTTTTAGCATACTTTTTAGAAATCGTATAAACAGAAGCAGCTGCTGTTCCAACGCCTCCTAATACAAGTAATCCTCTAACTGCATTTTTATTCTTTACCATGACAATATACCTCCTTATAATCTTCCATTAATAATCGATTAATATTTGCGACTTGTTCAAATGAAGTTAAACGATATTCATCATGATTCATTCTGGCCGCATAAAAACGTATCGCTTTTTCAAGTTCTAATCTCATAATCTCTTTATATTCTGGTGGGAATGTAGAGATTGGAAAACATACAAATAAAAATGTATTATAATCCTTTGAGAAAAGATCTATGAGTAAATCATACCCTTCTTTTGTGACAATTTTATTACCAATTTCTTTTTGTAAATCATGATTGGCGAATGTAAGAACATCATTCATGACAAATCTTAAAATATTTTCACAAGCTTCAATATAAAGATCATGATCATTTAAATAAAGTGATTTTAAATAATCAATCACAATATTATTTTTTAAATGTTCTGGACATAACTTATCACAATAGATAAAGAGTTTTGATGCAAGTTCATCATTACCTAAAATAAAGTTTCCAAATTCATTAATGATGGATAATGTAAAACGTGGCATTTGACATACTCTACCAAAGATTTCTAACATTTCATCTTTAGTATATTTAAAGAATCCATTAACATCTTGATTCATTTTTTTAATGATTTCTTTAAAATAATCTAGATGGAATTGATATTCAGTATCTAAATATTTTGCGTTAACACCATCCCATTCATATTCATAGAGAATCTTATCTAAAAGTAAAGCAATGGAATCCATGAACTTCTTATAATTTTTATTATAAAGTAAACGATCAAGATAGGGATTGAAGAATGTATAAAATTCATCAACAGTTTCTTGATTAGTACCTGAATGATATTCTAGATAATCTAAAATATTTCGATAATCTAAAGGTTCGAGGATCGTATCAACTGCATGTGTTTCAATAAAATGTTCAAAAACATGACAATGTAAGATTGTTTTAAATTTATTAAAATAAAGAATTTTATTTAAAGCATCTTTTATAATATATTCTTGTTCTTGTTCATGAAGATTTACAGAAAATGTTGGTACGATTTCTTCTCCTGAATAGTCAATTGTAACAAAAACATCAATCGCTTTAAATTGAATGTCTAAAATATAATAATGAAATTTATGTTCAAATTTTTTTGTTTGTACTGCACTATGACATCTATATTTACCGATATAGTTGCTTTTATGTGTTTCTAAATACTTTTCAATACATTTTCTTGCCATAAGCATTCTCCTTTGTATCTCCATTTTACCATTTTTAAATATTGATGAAAACAAAAAAAGAAAATTACTCTTTTAGTGAGAATTTCCTTTTTTAAAAGTTAATTTATTTATTTTGTTTAAATGGTGCTTTTTGACAAATTGATTTAATAAATCAATATCTTTTGTATTAAAGTGTTGAGGATGGTGAGCATCAATTCCTAAAATCACTTTATTGTCAATTTCCTGGGAAATATGAAAGAAATGATCATTATTATACGGATAAACCAATTCATCATTTCGACAAACAAGACCTTTTCTGATTCCACCGGCATTGACTTCTAAAGGAAGACCATACTTTTTAGCTTCTTTACAAATGGCAAGAGAGACTTCTTTGCATAAATCATCAAACTCACCTCGTCCCATCATAAATAAATCAGGATGAGCAATATATGTAAAAAGGTTGGTATGAATAGCTTCAATAACATCTTGTTGGTAATGTTTCAACATTTCGTTATTAACTTTCTTTTTTCCATAATAGTAAGAATAGATTGGATAACGATCAAAGTGATTTCCTAAAATCAAATAATCAACTTCGTGATTATCTAAAAGTCTTTGATAATAATTAAGATATTCTTTAAAGTATTCACATTCATAACCTTGATAAATTGTTATTTGAGTTTTGTACTTTTCCTTTAATTCTTGAACTACTTTTTGATGTTCTTTTCTTTTTTTATAAGGCATACGCATTCCTGGACCATTAAGAATAAATGCTTTACACCAAGATAAAAAAGAATGAAATGATCTAAAGGTATGAGGTAAACTTTTTAATAAAAATAGACGATAAAAAGGTAAAGGCACATGTTCAGAAAAACCTAATTCTTGCATGTTTAAATCTATTGCTGCCTTTACCATATCTTCTTCACTACCATAACCATGTCCACAACGATAGGTATGGGTATGATAATTATTCATAGAAAACCTCATGTAAATAAAGTCCTTGTGGTTTTGCTTTAAATAAGCATTTCTTTTCTCCTTTACTTTCTAAAAGTTCTTCTAGCTTTTCTTTATTTATACGATGTGCGCCTACTTGAATAAGTCCACCAACAATATGTCTTACCATATATCTTCTAAATCCATTACCAATAAGTTTAAAAGTCACAATGCCATTTTCTTCAACAATGTCTAATTGATAAAGTGTTCTAATGGTATTCCCATAAGGATCAATAGCACAAAAAGAAGCAAAGTTATGTTCACCAATAAAGATTTTTGCAGCTTCTTTCATTGCTTCAATATCTAGTGATCTTCCATATTGGTAAATATAATTTGTTTCAAAAGGTGAATATTCATTCATACTTAAAAGATAATGATACTCTTTCTTGGTGGCACTATAACGACTATGAAAATCTTCATCTACAAGAAAACTATCTAAGATATAAATATCATTTGGTAAGAAATGATTAATAGCTCTTTTCCATTGTTTTTCTGGCATATCACGTTTTGTATCAAAATGAAATACCTGCTTTCTTCCATGCACTTTTGCATCAGTACGCCCACTAGCATGAATAACAATTTCTTCTTCTTTACAAATATTGTGAATTGCCTTTTGGATTTCGCCTTGTACTGTTCTTAATTTATTTTGTACTTGAAATCCATGAAATTTACTTCCATCATAACTAACAATACATTTAATTCGATTCATTACATAAAACTCATTATAACCACACCAACACATACAATAATTGAAACACTCATGGCGATTGTATCTGTTGTTTGCCAAGATAATACTTTGTATTTTGTACGTTTTGCTTCTGGGTTATAATTTCTACTTTCCATAGCATTTGCTAAATCTTCTGCTCTTTGAAAGGCAGAGATAAATAAAGGAATAATAAGAGAAATAATTGATCTTATTTTTTCCATAAATGATCCTTCGTTAAAATCGGCTCCTCGACTTGCTTGAGCTTTCATAATACGTTTTGCTTCATCTAAAAGATCAGGAATAAATCTTAAAGCAATGGATATCATCATAGCAAGTTCATGAACAGGAAAATGAAATCTTTTTAAAGGATTTAGTAAGTTTTCAATTGCAAGTGTTAATTCTAAGGGTTTTGTTGTTGAGGTCATTAACGTTGTCAGAGTAATAATCAAAACAAGTCTTATAAAAATATAGGCTGTTTGTAATAAAGCACCTGAATAGATTGTAATACTTCCTATTTTTATGAGCACATCTCCTGTTTTTAATAAGAAAATGTTAAATAACATTAAAAACAACATCATAAAAATCATTGGTTTAACAGCTTTTAATATATGAGAAACTTTTATTTTTGATAAAAGAATACATACTAAAACATAAACTGCAAGAATACCATAACCAATAAAACCAACATCAAAAAAGACAGAGATCAAAAAGATAAGAACTGTACAAATTTTTAATCGTGGATCTAGACGATGAATAAGTGAATTTCCTGGTATATATTTTCCAAATGTCATATTATCCATGAAGTTCACCACCTAACGCCTCTACTAAATCATCAATATTGTTAATCGATGTATCTAGATGAAAACCTTTTTTATTTAAATCAATAATCATATTTGTAATAAGGGGTAAATCTATTCCTAAATTAAGTAAATAATCACTATCTTTAAAAACATCTTTAACTTTACCTTTTCTTTCAACACAGCCTTCATTCATCACAATAACTTCATCACAATATTCTAAAACGTGATTCATATCATGTGTTACTAAAATGACTGTTTTCCCTAATTGATGAATACTTTTAAATAGATCCATCATTTCTCTGATTCCTTGTGGATCTAATCCAGCTGTTGGTTCATCTAAAACTAAAATATCTGGATCCATTGCTAAGATACCGGCAATGGCAATTCTTCTTTTTTGTCCACCTGATAAATCAAAAGGTGATTTTTGAAGATAAGATTCATCTAATCCAACCATTTTAATCACTTTCTTAGCAATTTCTTTAGCTTCATCTTCACTTGTACCAAAATTCATTGGTCCAAAAATAATATCTTTTTCTATTGTTTCTTCAAATAATTGATATTCAGGAAATTGAAAAACAAGTCCTGATTTTTTACGTAATTGTTTTAATTTTTCTGGTTTTTCTTTAGATGAGATTGTATATTCATCAATTGTTATTTGACCATCTGTAGGTAATAATAAAGCATTAATATGTTGAATAAATGTTGATTTTCCACTTCCAGTTTGCCCTATAATAGCAGTAAAGCTTCCTTCTTGAATATCTAAATTCACATTTTTAAGTGCATAATATTCAAAAGGTGTCTTTTCTCCATAAATATGACTTAGATTTTTGCATGTAATTGACATAATTGTTTCTCCAATTCTTCAACATTTAATGTTTCATTTATTTGAATACCTTGATCTTTAAGCTTACGTGATACTTTTAAAGCAAATGGTGTATCTAAATGTAACTCCTGTAAAAGCTTTTCATTCATTAAAATTGCTTCAGGTTGATCATCACCAACAATTTCACCCTTATTTAATAATAAAATACGATCAGCATTTTTAGCTTCTTCAATATCATGAGTAATAGAAATAATGGTCATCTCTTTATCTTCTTTAAGTTCTCTAATCAATTCATTGATTTCTTTTCGACCTCGAGGATCCAACATACTTGTTGATTCATCTAAAATAATAATAGAAGGACTCATAGCGAGAATTCCTGCAATAGCTACACGTTGTTTTTGTCCACCAGAGAGTTTTGTAGGCTCATGATCTAAAAATTGATCCATACGTACTCTTTTAGCATAGCGTTCAATAAGCTCGTCCATCTTTTCACGCGGAATACAAATATTTTCTAGACCAAAAGCAATATCATCTCGCACGGTTGCCCCGATAAATTGATTATCTGGATTTTGAAAGACAATTCCAATTTTCTCTCTTATTTTATAGAGATTTTCTAAATTCAATTCCTTATGATCAATAATGATATTCCCAGATTTTTTTTCTAATAAACCAATCAATAACTTAGCAATCGTACTCTTACCACTTCCATTATGTCCTAATATCGCCACATATTCCCCTTTTTTTATTTGAAAAGAAATATTGTGAATTGTATTTAATCCTGGTTCATATTCAAAACATAAATTTTCTACCTTAATTATATCTTCCATTTTTTTCTCCTCATGAATGCGTTTAATTAATTCTATAATTAATGGTGAAACAAGTCAAATAAAAAAGGACTGAATTTCTTCAGTCCAAATAATCATTATTTAGTTAATGATAAGATTGCCATTGGTGCATTATCACCTTTACGGTTATAAGTTTTTAAGATAGTAGTATATCCACCATTAACATCTTTGAATTTAGGTGCAACGTCATCAAATAAGATTTGAACAGCTGTTTTTCCAGTTGCTTCATCAACAACTTTATGCATATCTGCAGCAGCTTGTCTTCTTGCATGTAAGTCTCCACGTTTACCTAAAGTAATTAATTCATCAACAACACTACGAACTTCTTTAGCTCTTGTTACAGTAGTTTCAACTTTTCCGTATACAATAACTTCAGTAGCTAAACTACGTAACATAGATTTTCTAATATCTGAAGTGCGTCCTAATTTTCTATTTTTAGCCATGAGATTAACGCTCCTTTTCGAGTTTCTTCAAATTAATCGATAGGTTTAAATCCTAAACCTAATTCGATTAATTTTTCTTTTACTTCTTTTAATGATTTTTTACCTAAGTTTCTTACTTTAATCATATCATCTTCTGATTTAGAAGCAAGATCTTGAACTGTTTGAATACCAGCTCTCTTTAAACAGTTGTATGAACGAACAGATAAATCTAATTCTTCGATTGTCATATCTAAAACTTTATTAGTAGTATCACTTTGAGCTTCAGACATAACTTCCATGTTCATAGCTTTATCAGATAATTCAACAAACATATTTAAATGTTCAACTAAAACTTTTGCAGCTAATGAGATAGCTTCAAATGGTTTTAATGAACCATTAGTTTCAATTTCTAAAACTAATTGATCATACTTAGCACTTTCACCAACACGAGTTGGTTCTACAGAGTAAGCAACTTTTTCAATTGGTGAGAAAATTGAATCTGTTGGAATAACACCAATAGTGTTAATATTTGCTTTATTTTGATCAGCAGATACATACCCACGATCTTTTTTAGCAAATAATTCCATGTATAAATGACCACCTTCTGCAACGTGTGCAATTACCAAGTCATTTGAAATCATTTTAACTTCAGCTGGACATTGGATATCTGCACCAGTTACAGTAGCAGGACCTTTTACATCAATAATCATAGTAGCAGTGTCTTCACTATCTACATCAAAAACTAATTTCTTTAAATTTAAGATCATTGTTGTTACATCTTCAACAACTCCGTCAATTGCAGAGAATTCATGGATTGCTCCTTGAACTTTAATTGCATAAACGGCAGAACCAGGTAAAGAAGAAAGTAAAACTCTTCTTAAGGCATTACCTAAAGTAGTTCCAAATCCTCTTTCAAGTGGTTCAATGACGAATCTTCCATAATTTTCAGTTTCATCATATTGATCTATATTAAAGTTTGCTTTTTCGAATTTATGCATATGTTCCCTCCTCTATAGGAATGTTTTTGTATTTTAGTTTACTACAATAATACTATCCACGAGGACGTTTTGGTGGACGACAACCATTATGTGGAATTGGTGTTACATCATTAATTGAAGTAACTTCTAATCCAGCAGCTTGTAAAGCTCTAACTGCTGCTTCACGTCCTGGTCCTGGACCTTTTACGTTTACATCTACAGTTTTAACTCCGTGTTCCATAGAAGCTTTAGCTGCAGCTTCTGATGCCATTTGAGCAGCAAATGGTGTTGATTTTCTTGATCCTTTGAAACCTAAAGCTCCAGCACTTGACCAAGTTAATACGTTTCCATGTTCATCAGTAATAGTTACAATAGTATTATTGAAAGTAGAATGAACGTGTGCTACACCTTTTGCAATATTCTTTTTTACACGTCTTTTACCACGTGTTTGTTTTACTTTAGCCATTTCCTTTCAACCTCCTATTATTTTTTCTTTCCTGCGATTGGTCTTGCTTTACCCTTACGAGTTCTAGCATTAGTTTTAGTTTTTTGACCACGAACAGGAAGTCCTTTACGGTGACGCATACCTCTGTAGCTTCCGATTTCCATTAAACGTTTGATGTTTAATTGAACTTCTCTACGTAAGTCACCTTCAACTTTAATTTTTTCTACTTCTTTTCTGATTTTTGTAATTTCTTCTTCAGTTAAATCTTTAACTCTTACATCTTCGCTGATACCAGTAGCTTTTAAGATATCTTTAGCTGTTGATTTACCGATACCATATACATAAGTTAATGAGATAACAACACGTTTATCACGTGGGATATCTACACCTGCAATACGAGCCATAATTTTTCCTCCTAAATACTAACCTTGTCTTTGTTTATGTTTTGGGTTTTCGCAAATAATCATTACGCGCCCTTTTCTTTTAATTACTCTGCATTTATCACACATTGGTTTTACAGATGGTCTTACCTTCATCCTGTCTACCTCCTTTTGGAAGATTTTTTATTTATGTCTAAATGTAATTCGCCCACGTGTTAAATCATATGGAGATATTTCAACGGTAACTCTATCCCCCGGTAAAATGCGAATGTAGTGCATACGGATTTTACCAGAAACGTGAGCAAGAATTTCCACTCCATTTTCTAAAGCTACTTTAAACATTGCATTTGGTAATGTTTCTAAAACTGTAGCTTCAACTTCAATAACGTCATCTTTTTTTGCCATCGTTCTTCAACTCCTTTTATTAAAGTTTTGTAAGAATTCTATAACCGTCATCAGTGATAACGATTGTATGTTCATAATGAGCAGCTAATGAATGATCCTTTGTGATAACAGTCCATCCATCATCGAGAGTAACTGTTTCTTTCTTTCCTAAATGAGCCATTGGTTCAATGGCTAAGCACATTCCCTTTTTAAGTCTTGGTCCTCTTCCAGGTGCGCCATAATTAGGAACTGCTGGATCTTCGTGAACACTTGTACCAATACCATGACCAGTATAATCAAGTGGTGTTGTACAACCATTTTCTGTAAGATATTCTTCAATTGCATGTGAAATATCTGAAAGTCTTATACCAGGTTTAACTTGAGCTAAGCCTGCATATAAAGCATTTTCACAAACATCCATTAAACGAGCAGTTTCACTAGATACATGTCCAACAGCATAAGTCCAAGCACTGTCACCATGATATCCTTTATAACAAGCTCCTACATCAACTGAGATAACATCTCCATCTTTTAGCTTTCTATTACTTGGTATCCCATGTACAACTTCTTCATTAACAGAAGTACATACACTATTGGGAAAACCATAAAGATGTAGAAAGGAAGGTGTTGCACCATGATCCCTAATTATTTTATCACAAATTTGATCAATTTCACTAGTAGT
This sequence comes from Bacillota bacterium, assembly GCA_030540195.1. Lineage (GTDB taxonomy): Bacteria > Bacillota_I > Bacilli_A > Erysipelotrichales > Coprobacillaceae > Faecalibacillus. The sequence continues at coordinate 87,362 of JAUNWT010000003.1, forward strand.
TATTCCCGGTACAATAACTTCTTTTAATTTTTCATGAACTAAAGCAACGATTCGACCTGCTTCAGTCATCAATTCTATTTCTCTATCATCTTTAGTAATTATCATTATTAAACCTCCAGGCTTTCATCATATCTTAAAGACGTTATATAAATAACTTCTTAACTTTGATAACTGCTTCTTCAAAATTAATTTTCTTCTTTAGATATTCATGAATCCATAAAAGAAATCATTATTATTTACGAATATAACCATGATATTCTTTTCTAGTAATATATGTTTTGATTTGTTTTACTGTTTCAAGTGCAACGCCAGTTACGATAATCAAACCAGTTCCACCTAATGAAAGGCTTGCATTTTCTGTTTGTGTCCAAATAATTGGAGTAATAATTGGAATTGCTGCGATAATACATAAAGTAAGTGATCCAGCAACAGTAACTTGGTTAAGAACTTTTTTAATATAGTTCTTTGTTTCAAGACCAGTTCTTACACCAGGAATTGAACCACCATTTTTCTTCAAATCATCACTAATTTTTTCAGCATCAATTTGTAAGTTAGAATAGAAGAATGTAAATCCAACAATCATTAAAATATATAAACAGAAACCAATTGGTTCTTGATAATTAAATATTGTATTAATCATTTTTGTTACATCTGTTGTTTTCATAAAACTTACGATTGTTCTTGGTGCTGCTAGTACCGAAGAAGCAAAGATAACAGGTAACACACCTGAACTATTAATTTTAATAGGCATATGTGTTTGTTCCCTTGTTCTCATTGTTACACTTGTACTAGATGCATAATTGATTGGAATTTTTCTAATTGCACCTTCAGTAAAGACTACGAAGACAACAATTGATAAATAAACCACAACAAATAATACATACCAAGCTATGTCTAACCACATACCACTATCATAAGTGACGAGGTTATCATATGTTGTTAAGAATGCATTTGGTAAGTTTGACACGATACCAGTGAAGATTAATAATGAAACACCATTACCAATCCCTTTTTGAGTAATTTGATCACCTAACCAAATTGCGAACATACTTCCAGCCATCATAATAAGCACTACATAAATGTATGACCAGATTGAGCTATCAACTAAAATATTATAACTTGTATCAAAGGCATAAGTTAAAACCCCACCTTGTAATGCAGCTAATAATAATGTTAATACTCTTGTAACACGGTCTTTTTTCTTTTTACCTGTGTTACCTTCTTTACGCCAGCGAGTTAACGCTGGGATTACATCCATTGATAATAATTCAATAATAATTGATGATGTAATGTATGGTGAAACACCTAATGCGAAAAGTGAAAACCTTTCTAAGGTACCTCCACCAAGTAAATTCATGATTCCGAAAATACCATTTGTAGCATCACTACTGCTTAATGAACCTACATCAACACCTGGAATTGTAATTCCTGCACCTAAACGGTACACGAATAAAATTCCAAGTGTGAAAATGACTTTTCGACGAAGTTCACCCTTTTTGAATACATTCTTCAAAAAAGTTAACATCTTAAATCACCTCAGTTTTTCCACCTGCAGCTTCAATAGCGGCAACAGCTGATTTAGAGAATTTTGCAGCTTGAACAGTTAATTTCTTTTCAATAGCTCCATTTCCTAATACTTTAACACCATCTAATTCTTTTTTGATGATTCCTGCTTCTTTTAACGCAGCAGCGTTAACTGTTGCACCATCTTCAAATTTATTTAAAGTTTCAAGATTTACGATAGCATATTCTTTACGATTGATGTTTGTAAATCCTCTCTTTGGTAATCTCATGAATAATGGAGTTTGTCCACCTTCGAATCCTGGTTTTTTACCTCCACCAGATCTAGCTCCTTGACCTTTTTGACCTCTACCTGCTGTTTTACCATTTCCTGAACTTGTACCACGTCCAACACGTTTTCTTGCTTTACGAGCACCTTCAGTATATTGTAATTCGTGAAGTTTCATTGTTACACCTCCTACTATTTTTCTTCTACTGTTACTAGGTGTCCAACTACTCTAATCATACCTTGAGTAGTAGGGTTATTTTCTAATTCAACAGTTTTATTAATTTTAGTTAAACCTAAAGCTTTAAGAGTCTTTTTTTGATTTGGTAAGCAACCAATTGGACTCTTTTTAAGTGTAATACTTACTTTTGCCATTTTGTTTGCCTCCTATCCAAAAATTTCGTCTACTGTTTTTTCTCTTAATTCTGCAACTTCATTAACTGTTTTTAATGAAGCTAATCCTTGCATTGTTGCTCTTACCATATTGATTGGAGTTCTAGAACCAATACATTTAGATAAGATATCACGGTAACCTGCTAATTCGACAACGGCACGAACAGGACCACCTGCGATAATTCCAGTACCTTGAGATGCTGGTTTAATAAATACATTTCCTGATCCGTAAACACCGTTTACTTCATGAGGAATAGTACCATGTACAGAAGGTACTTTGATAACATTACGTTTAGCATTTTCACATGCTTTTCTGATTGCATCAGGTACTTCGTTAGCTTTACCAGTACCAAATCCAACTCTACCTTTTCTATCTCCAATTACAACTAAAGCAGCAAAACGCATTCTACGTCCACCTTTTACTACTTTTGTTACACGGTTAATAGTAACAACACGTTCTTCAAATTCTTTTTCTTCTCTTCTTGGTGCTCTTCTTTGACCATTTCTTCTTGGTTTTCTTTCACCATTGTTAGTTCTTGGTTTACGTTGTTCCATATTGACCTCCTTCTAGAATTCTAATCCAGCTTCTCTAGCAGCTTCTGCTAATGCTTTTACACGACCATGATAAATATATCCACCACGATCAAATACAACATTTTTAATTTCTTTTGCAATTGCTCTTTCAGCAATTTCTTTACCTACTGCAGTTGCAGCAGCAATGTTTCCACCGTTTTCTAATTTCATTTCAACACTTGATGCGCTAACTAATGTTACACCATTGACATCATCAATAATTTGAGCGTGAATATGAGCATTTGAACGGAAAACATTTAAACGTGGACATTCTGGAGTTCCACTAATTTTTCTACGAACTCTAGCATGACGTTTTAAACGTACATCATTACGAGATTGTAATTTAGCCATAAAGATAGCTCCTTTCTTACTCTTAGACTACTTCTTACCAGCAGTTTTTCCTTCTTTTCTGATGATTCTTTCATCACTATATTTGATACCTTTTCCTTTATAAGGTTCAGGTTTTTTCTTAGATCTAATTAATGCAGCCATTTGACCAACACGTTCTTTATCAATTCCAGAAACTACGATAGTATTTGGATTTGGAGTTTCAACTTTAACTCCTTCTTCAGCTTCGATTTCAACTTGATGTGAGAAACCGATATTTAATACTAATGTATTTCCTTTCATTTGACCACGGTATCCAATACCAACGATTTCTAATGTTTTAGAATATCCATTGTGAACACCTTCGATCATGTTAGCAAGTAAAGCTCTTGTTGTACCATGTAATTGTTTTACATGTTTTTCTTCACTACTTCTTACTACAGTAATTTCATTACCTTCTTGTTTGAATGAAATTGCTGGAGAAAATTGTTTCACTAAAGTCCCTTTTGATCCAGTAACTGTTACTGTGTTATCATCAGCGATTTCAACAGTTACTCCTTCAGGTACAGTGATAATTTTATTACCGATACGAGACATCAGTTATACCTCCTGTATAATTTTTTTATTACCAGATATATGCTAATACTTCTCCACCAACTTGTTTAGCTCTAGCTTCTTTATCAGTCATTAAACCTTGTGAAGTTGATAGAATAACAATACCTAAACCATTTAATACTCTAGGAATTTCGTTTACTTTTGCATATACACGTAATCCTGGTTTAGAAATTCTTTTTAAATCAGTGATTACTTTATCTTTTCCTCTATATTTTAAAGTGATAATAATGTTTGATTCAGCACCTTCGCCTTCAACTTTATATCCTTTAATGAACCCTTCATTTTTTAAGATTTCAGCAATTCCAACTTTTAATGTTGAAGTAGGAATACTTACTTCTTCTTTTAACGTATTATTTGCGTTACGGATTCTTGTTAACATATCTGCAATTGGATCTGTCATTACCATTTGCGTGTCCTCCTTCCAATACGGATTATTTTATAATTACCAACTTGCTTTTTTTACACCAGGAATTTCACCTTTGTAAGCTAATTCACGGAAGCAAATTCTGCAAAGTTTGAACTTTCTAATTACTGAATGTGGTCTACCACAACGTTCGCAACGTGTGTATTCACGTACTTTATATTTTTGAGGACGTTGTTGTTTCACTTTCATTGATGTTTTAGCCATTTATTAAGTCCTCCTTATTTATGGAAAGGCATTCCTAATTGAGCTAATAACTCATGACCTTCTTCATCAGTTTTAGCTGTTGTTACGAATACGATATCCATTCCTCTTAATTTGTTTACTTTATCAAAATCAATTTCAGGGAAGATTAATTGTTCTTTAATACCTAAAGTATAATTTCCTCTTCCGTCGAATGAGTTATTTGATACACCTCTAAAGTCTCTTACACGAGGTAAAGATACATTTACTAATTTATCTAAAAATTCATACATTCTTTCACCACGTAAAGTGACTTTACAACCGATTGCTTGACCTTCTCTTAATTTGAAACCAGCAATTGATTTTTTAGCTCTAGTGACAACTGGTTTTTGACCAGTAATTAATGTTAATTCATTAACTGCATCATCTAATAATTTTG
>JAUNWT010000022.1 GCA_030540195.1 Bacillota bacterium
GACTAAGCACCAAAGTGCTTTTTTTCTTGTGTCCGTTTTACAGGGTCCATTTTAAAGAATAAACTTGACTATTTTTTATTTATTTGTAAGAACCAGGTCCTGCTTTAACAACAGTACTTGGTAAATTATATTTTTTAAAGTTTTCTTGGAACATTTTAGTAAGTTTTTTAGCTGTTTTATCATACTCACGTTTATTAGACCAAGTATTTTTAGGGTTCAACATTTCTGCTGGAACACCTGGACAACTTCTAGGAATTTTTAAGTTAAAGAATGGTTCTTTTACATATTCTACAAAGTCTAAATCTCCATTTAAGGCGGCATTGATCATTGCACGTGTGTATTTTAATGGAATACGATGTCCTTTACCATAAGAACCACCTGTCCATCCTGTGTTAATTAAGAAAACATTTGCCCCTGATTTTTCAACACGACGACCGAATTGTTGAGCGTATAAAGCCGTATCTAATGGGAAGAAAGGTTCCCCAAAACATGTTGAAAATGTAGCTTCTGGTTCCGTAACGCCATTTTCTGTTCCGGCAAGTTTACTTGTGTATCCAGAAACAAAGTGATAGATGGCTGCGTTACGATCAAGTTTAGAAATTGGTGGTAAAACCCCAAAAGCATCAGCCGCTAAAAAGAAAATAGTACGTGGAATTGGTCCAACACCTGATGAAACGGTATTTGGAATATAATCGATTGGATAACCAACACGTGTATTTTCAGTAATAGAACCATCATCGAAGTTGATGATACGTGTATCTTCAAAGAGTTTTACGTTTTCTGTAACGGCACCAAAACGAATGGCATTCCAAATTTCTGGTTCGTGTTCTTTAGAAAGGTTGATACATTTTGCATAGCATCCACCTTCGAAGTTAAAAATAGTATTTCTTGACCAACCATGTTCATCATCACCAATTAAACGACGATTTGGATCGGCAGATAATGTTGTTTTACCTGTTCCTGATAAACCAAAGAATAAAGCAGTATCGCCATCAATTCCCATATTGGCAGAACAGTGCATTGTAAAGATTTTCTTTTGTGGAAGTAAGTAGTTCATAACGCAGAAGACGGCCTTTTTGATTTCACCTGAATAACCAGTACCTGCAATGAGAATAATTTGTTTTTCAAAATCAATCATAATAGCAGCTTCACTATTTAATCCTAATTTTTGATAATCCACTTTACATCCTGGAGCGACAAGAATTAAGAAATCTTCCTTAAAATCCTTTAGTTGTTCCTTTTTAGGTCGAATAAGTAAATTACGAATAAATAAATTTTGACTTGCTTTTTCGTTAATAACTCTAAAACCATATTGATATTTACGGTTTGCGCCCGCAAAACCATCAAAGACATAAAGATCTTTATCGTTTAAATAGTTAACGATTTGATCATAGACTTGATCAAAAACTTCTCTTGATACGGGACGATTGACATTTCCCCAGGCAATCAAATCATGAACGGCTGGGACATCAACAATATATTTATCATTTGGCGAACGTCCTGTTCTTTCGCCAGTTTCTATACATAAAGCACCCGCACGTGATAATCGTCCTTCTTTATGAAGTAAAGCTTTTTCTACAAGTGCCCCTGGTGGATTGTTTCTAAAAATATTCCCTGTGTGTTTAAAACCATATTTTTCGATTTTCAATGTATCCATAATATTCCTCCTTTAGGATTCCCTATGTATAATGATACCTAATTATGAAAAGAAAATCTAGAGTAAGCGCTTACTTTTTTATAAGAAAGTGTTCTAATGTATTTTTAGGTTTTTAATTTTTAAGGGAAAAGTAAAAAAAGAAGATAAAAAAATAAATAAGGTCATTTAGGGGGATGACCTTATTTATATATATAGGGAATCGAGTAATAAAAAATTAATTTATTGGGAAACTATTATTTGAAAATCGTAATTACAGAGATATAAATATTATGGGATATCTCTTTTAATTCTTAATTTTTATTACACGTTTATTATAGCGAAATATAGCGAATTGAATAGAGACATGTTACCTAAAAAAGATAACAAGTATTTGTGCAATGTGCACAAATAGGTTAAAATAGAAGGGGTGATGTTATGGGATTTACAATAGAAGATGCTTTAAGAGAATCGAAAAAGCATTATAAAATGACACTTCTTGCTGGAAAAGAAGGATGCTCAAATGCGATGAGTTGGATTCAAATGGTTGAAGATAAAACCATTTTACAACAACTTTGGGGTAAAGAATTGGTTGTAACAACAGGACTTGGTTTTCAAAGCCAAGAAAAACTAAGAGAATTTATTGAACAACTTATTAAATATCATAGTGTAGGATTGGTCATTAATACGGGAAAGTATATTTTTGATATTGATCAAGACATTATTGATTATTGTAATGAATTAAGCTTTCCACTATTAACAGTTCCTTGGGAAATACATATTGCAGATATGATCAAAGATTTTTCTTATCATTGTTTGCGTGCTGAAAGAGATGATAAATATATTAATCAAACGGTCATGGATACACTTATTAATCCTGCAATTATTGAAGAATCGAGAAATAAACTTGCAGGTGATTTTGATGTGGAAAATGATTTCCAAGTCATGGCAATTTCTGTAGAAACAGAAGAAGAACTCGGGATGATGGAAAGAAGAAGTATCAAGTTCCAACTCGAACTCTGTTTTGAAAAGGTCGAAGGAAATTATAGTTTCTTTTGGTTTGATGGCTATTATATTATGATTTTTAATAACTTAGAAGATAGTGCTTTAGTAGAAGTTATCAATGAAATGTATAAACGTGCTAAAAAACGTTTACACTATACACTTCATCTAGGAATTGGTTCAAAGATGGTTGATTTTAGAAATATAATTTTAAGCTATAAAAGAGCTATTGCAGCCTGTAAAATGGCAAAACAATTTAATTATCCACAAATCTATTTTGATGATATGGGCGTTTATCAACTCTTATTCATTATTGAAGATCAAGGTATCTTAAAACAAATGTATCGAAGTATGTTAGGAGTCTTAATTGATTATGATCAAAAACATAATACCCAATTAGAAGAAACGCTTTATCAGTATTTGAAGTTTGATAGTAATCAAAAGGCGATGGCAGAAAGTTTATTTATGCATCGAAATACTATCAATTATCGACTTAATAAGATAAAAGAACTGACAGAATGTCAATTGGATTCTTTTGAAGAAAAAATGCCTTATATGCTCGCTTTTTATATTAAAGAAATTGTAGAAAAAAAGGAGAAATAGAAAATATTTGTTTTCTCCTTTTTATTTTTTTATCAAATAAAAATGAAAGCGCTAACTTTTTAGTGAATGTTGGTCAGTTCTATGATATAATAAATAACATAAAGGAGAGATAGAAATATGTTTGATAATTTTTTAATTCATACTTTCCATGACGGGAATTGTTTACAAGCTTATAAAATTTTCGGAGCACATTTTGAAACATATGAAGGTAAAAAAGGTGTACGTTTTACTACTTATGCACCAAACGCAAAAAGTGCACAAGTTATCGGTGAATTTAACGATTGGGGTAAAACACCTTGTTATATGGAAAAATATAATAACGGGGGAATTTATACCGTTTTTGTAGAAGGTGTTAAAGAATTTGATATGTACAAATTCAAATTTGAAACACCTCAAGGAGATATGATTGAAAAAGCCGATCCTTATGCTTATTTTAGTGAATTAAGACCAGGAACAGCTTCTAAAGTTTATAATATGGAAGGTTATCGTTGGCATGATAGCAAATGGTTGAAAAATAGAACAAAAAACTATGATCGACCATTAAATATTTATGAAGCCTCATTAGGTTCATGGAAAATGAAACGTGAAAGTGAAGGCGAAGGAGATGATGGTGAATATTATTCTTATGAAGAACTTATTGATCAAATCATTCCTTATGTTAAAAAGATGAAATATACACACTTGGAAGTAATGCCACTTACAGAATTTCCATTTGATGGTTCTTGGGGCTATCAAGCAACTGGATTTTATAGTGCGACTTCAAGATATGGTCAACCAAAACAATTAATGAAGTTTATTGATGCCTGTCACAGTGAAGGTATTGGAGTTATCATGGATTTTGTCCCTGCTCATTTTGTCAAAGATGCTCATGGATTGCATATGTATGACGGTGGTTTTGTCTATGATTATAATGATTATAATCGTCGTTATAGTCCTTGGGATAGTGTTTATTTTGATTTAGGTAAAAATGAAGTAAGAAGTTTCTTATTAAGTTCTGTAGAATTTTTTGCTACATATTATCATATTGATGGATTTAGATTTGATGCAGTAAGTAATTTAATTTACTATGAAGGAAATAAAAATCTTGGTGAAAATATTGGAGCTATGGAATGGATGAAACGTTTAAATGGACATATGTCTGGGTATCATCCAACTGTTATGATGATTGCAGAAGATTCAACAGATTATCCTGGTGTTACAAAACCAGTTGGAGAACATGGTTTAGGATTTGATTATAAATGGGATTTAGGATGGATGAATGATACGTTAAAATATTTCCAAGAAGATCCTGTTTATCGTCAATATGATAGTCATTTTATTACTTTCTCAATGGCTTATTTCTATTCAGAAAGATTCTTGCTTGAATTTTCACATGATGAAGTCGTTCATGGAAAAGCAACGATTATTAATAAGATGTGGGGATTACATGGTGATAAACTTGCACAAGTGAAAGCACTTTATGTTTATATGATGTTACATCCTGGTAAGAAATTGAATTTCATGGGTAATGAACTTGCTGAATATAAAGAATGGGATGAATCGAAATCATTAGGATGGGATATTTTGAAATATCCTGATCATGATGCTTTTCATCATTTTATGCAAAAATTAAATGAAATTTATTTGAAATATCCAGCTTTATATCAAATGGATTATGATTTAAAAGGATTTGAATGGCTTGTGGTTGATGATCATGACCAATGTGTCTTTGCGATTGAAAGAAAAGATAAAGATGGAAATGCCATCATTGCGGTGATGAACTTTGTTGGAAACAGCCATGATGGATATAAAGTTCCTGTTAATATCGAAGGAAGTTATAAAGAAATCTTAAATACGGATCAAGATGTTTATTCAGGAAAAGGTATGGTCAATCCAAGAGCACTTCGTTCTAAAAAATTAAAACCAAATGAAAAAACAAGATTATTAAATAAAGATCATTATATTGAAGTAAAACTTGCACCATTTAGTGCATGTATCTTTGAAGTAAAACCAAAGAAAGAAACAACAACAAAAACACGTAAAAAAGTAGTTAAGAAAACAAAATAGGTTGTTCAAAAATAGAGCATCGGTTGTTTAGATACTCTATTTTTTTGGAAAAGTTGCGATTTCATCGCTATAAAAAATTTTTAAAAACGTGACAATTACATCAAAATAAAGTATGATGGACACGTAAATGTATTATGAGGAGACGGGAAAATGTTTAAAAATAAAGAAGAATTTAAATTCGAGTTTTCAAGAAGAATTATTGAGTCTTATGGTCGTACTGTAGAAGAAGCCCATATTACTGAAAAATTCATGGTTCTTGAAACAATGGTAAGAGATTATGCCTCAGTTAACTGGGCAGCAAGTAAAGCAGTTGTTCAAAACAATGAACAAAAACAAATGCATTACTTCTCAATGGAATTTTTAATGGGAAGACTATTAGTAAATAACATGATGAACCTTGGAATCTATGAAATCGCTAAAGAAGGATTAGAAGATTATGGAATCAACATTCATGATTTAGAAGAATTAGAAAGTGATGCTGGTTTAGGTAATGGGGGACTTGGACGTTTAGCAGCATGCTTTATGGATTCACTTGCTTCATTAGATTATCCAGGACATGGAAATACAATTCGTTATGAATATGGTTTATTTAAACAAAAAATTGAAAATGGTTATCAAGTAGAATTACCTGATCAATGGATGAAAACAGGATTTATGTGGGAAGTACGTAAACCTAAACATCGTGTTCCAGTAAAATTCTTTGGAAAAGTTATCTGGGATGAATCAGAAGGTAAATGGAAACATGTTGATGCTGAAACAATTTATGCAGTACCTTATGATGTACCAGTTATTGGAAATGATACAGTAAATACAAATACTTTACGTTTATGGTCAGCGGAACCTAGTGAAGATTTCCCAAGTAACCATGACTTCCAAAGATATATCGAAGATGTTAGAAGTATTTGTCAAAACTTATATCCAGATGATTCAACACCTGCCGGAAAAATGTTACGTTTAAAACAAGAATATTTCTTCTGTTCAGCAGGTATTCAAGCAATTATTAAAGCACATTTAAGAAATTATCCATCATTAGATAATTTCCATGAAAAAAATGTTATTCAATTAAATGATACACATCCAGTATTATGTATTCCTGAATTCATGCGTTTATTAATTGATAATCATGGTTATGAATGGCAAGATGCATGGGATATTTGTACGCAAACTTTTGCGTATACAAACCATACAATCTTAGCTGAAGCCTTAGAAACTTGGCCAATTAGTACAATGCAAACATTATTACCACGTGTTTATCAAATTATTGAAGAAATTCATCGTCGTTTTGTTGGTTTTGCTAAAGAAGTTAGTGATCGTGATCAAGGTTTAGTAGACCGTACAATGATCTTAAGAGATGGAACTGTTTATATGGCAAGACTTGCTATTGCTGGAAGCTTTAGTGTTAATGGGGTTGCAAAACTTCATACAGATATCTTAAAAGATAGAGAACTTCATGATTTTAATGTTCTTTACCCAAATAAATTCAATAATAAAACAAATGGGGTAACTCATCGTCGTTGGCTTGCTTACTGTAACCCACAACTAAGTGAAGTTATTAATGAAACAATTGGTAAAGGATGGATCAAACAACCTGCTCAATTAGAAAACTTAATGAGCCATGTCAATGATCCAATCTTACAAGAACGTTTCTTAGCTGTTAAACGTGAAAGAAAACAAATTCTTGCAGATTACATTAAAGAACACAATGGCATTGAAGTTGATGTTGATAGTATCTTTGATGTTCAAGTTAAGAGATTACATGCCTATAAAAGACAATTATTAAATATTTTACATGTTATTTATTTATATCAAGAAATGAAATCAAATCCTGATTTCTGTATTTATCCACATACTTTCATCTTTGGAGCAAAAGCAGCAAGTGCTTATTACTTCGCTAAAAAGGTTATTAAGTTAATTAATGCGGTTGGAGATGTTGTTAATAATGATCCTGAAACAAATAAATACTTAAAAGTTGTTTTCTTAGAAAACTATGGTGTTACTTTAGCTGAAAAAATTATGCCTGCAGCTGATGTTTCAGAACAAATCTCTACTGCTGGTAAAGAAGCAAGTGGTACTGGTAATATGAAATTCATGATGAATGGAGCTATTACTTTAGGAACTTTAGATGGAGCAAACGTTGAAATTTCTGAATTAGTAGGATTAGACAATTGTGAAATCTTTGGTTTAAAAGATGAAGAAGTGAAAAACTTAAAAGCAAATAATCAATATCGTGCATGGGATTACTACAATAATGATTTAAAAATCCGTCGTGCCATTGATTCATTAACTGATGGTACTTTCTCAAGCAATCCAGAAGAATTCAAAATTATTCATGATGAATTAATGAATAAAAATGATGAATACTTCTTATTAGCTGACTTCGAATCTTATGCAAATGCTCAAAGACATGTTGTTGAACTTTATCAAGATCGTTCAAACTGGGCTAAGATTTGTTTAGTAAATATCGCTAAGAGTGGATTCTTCTCATCAGATCGTACAATCGAACAATATGTAGAAGATATCTGGCATTTAGAAAAATGTAAATTCTAATATAAACGAATGAAGACCTCAAAATGAGGTCTTTTTAAATGCAATTTGTCATGGAATATTATTTGTATAAGATATCTGTTAATTTAAAAAATGAGAGGTATTTAAAATATTAGTAAACATCTATAAAATAGTTTATAATATGTAAAGAAGAGGTGATAGAGATGAAGGCAATACCAATAGGAACAAAGAGTTTTTCAAGATTAGTAACGGGAAATTATTATCTTGTAGATAAAACACTGATGATCAAAGAATTCTTATATAGAGGGACAGATGTAACATTGATAACTCGTCCTCGAAGATTTGGGAAAACCATTAATATGTCAATGTTATCAGAATTCTTTGATATCACCAAAGATTCTAAAGAAATCTTTAAAGGTACGAAAATCATGGACACACCTTATGCAAGTGAAATCAATCAATATCCAACGATCTTTATCTCTTTTGCAGATGCAAAAAGAGATAAGGAAACAGTTGTTTCAACAATTAAAAAACAGATATTAAAAGAATGGAAAAAATATAAATGTGTTTTTAAAGACCTTGATGAATTTGATCGACCTGTTTATCACAAACTATTCAATGTTTTAACTTCTTTAGAAACAGATAGCCTTAAAGGAATAGATGATGCAATTGCATTCTTGATGGAAAAAATGGAAGACTTTTATGAAAAAAAAGTCATGGTATTCATCGATGAATATGATACACCATTCGTAGAAGCGCATACTGGAGGGTTCTATGATGAAGTAAGAGGAGGACTTGCTGGATTGCTTCATAATTCTCTTAAAACATCAACTAGTTTAAAATATGCAATGCTTACAGGAATTCAAAGAGTCGCTAAAGAAAATATCTTTAGTGATCTAAATAATATTGTTGTTTGTGATGTTACTAAGAAAGAATATGCTTCTTATTTTGGATTTGATAATGAAGAAACCAAAGAGCTGTTAGAATATTATGATTTAGAATTGAATGAAGAAGTCAAAGAAATGTATGACGGCTATAAAATGGGAGATACAGAAATCTATAATCCATGGTCTATTTTAAATTATGTAAATGAAAAAGAACTCATTCCTTATTGGGTCAATACCAGCGCTAATACGATGATCAAAAAGGCGATAGAAAAGGCAAATCATGATTTTAAAGATGAATACGACTTGCTTATTACAAATAACTCTTTGGAAACGATGATTAATTTACAAACAAGTTTTTATGAAGTTGAAAATACACCTAATTTATGGGGATTGTTTATTAATGCGGGATATCTCACGATAGATAAAGTTCTAGACATCACAGACGGCTATTATCGTATTCGCATTCCAAATAATGAAGTAAAAACAGAATTTAAAAATTTGACAGAATACTATCTTTCATTAAGTGATGGACAATTAACTAAACTAATACGTTTTTTAATCAATGAACAGTTAGATGAATTCAATAAAGAATATCAAAACATCTTGATGTTACCAAGCTATCATGATTTAAATAATGAAAATAGTTATCATATGATGATGCTAGGGATGTGCATTTGTTTATCAAATAACTATAAAGTTATTTCTAATAGAGAAGAAGGAAAAGGTAGATGTGATCTGATCATCCAAGCCAAGGATGAAAAGAAAACATCATTTGTGTTAGAATTTAAATATTTAAAAGAAGAAAAGAAAAATATCCAAGAAGAACTTGATAAACTATCAAATGAAGCTATTCAACAAATCAAAGAAAGAAAATATGATTTTGATTTAAAAGGAAAAGTAATTTATATAGGTTTAGCTCATCATGGAAAAGATGTCATAATGAAATGGGTTGAAAGATAAGTTTCTTTAAATTAAAAACGACAAAAAAGAAGCTCAAAAAAATGAGCTTCTTTTCTGTAGTGTATAGCAGTGGATTATTTTTTCTAATATACAAAGTATTACCAAATACCTAATATATGTTGCATAAATAAACTCATACAGGCAATACATATCCAACAAATAAAACCAAGTAAAATAGGTTTACCACCATTTTTAATAAGTTTTACGACATTTGTATTTAAACCGATCGCAACCATTGCAAGTACAATGAAGAATTTACTTAATTCCTTAAATGGTGTAAAGAAATTAGGATCAACACCTACATGAATTGCAATTGTGGTAATAAATGAAGCTAAAACAAAATAAATGATAAAGAAAGGAAAAACTTTCTTTAAATTTACTTTTTGACCTTCTTTATTTTTCTTGATTTTAAAGAAAGATAAAATCAAGGTAATCGGAATAATTGCGAGGGTTCTTGTAAGTTTTACAGTCACAGCTTTATCTAAAGTAGCACTTTGTAAGTGATACATAGAATCCCAAGTAGAAGCAGCTGCCGTAACAGATGAAGTATCATTAATCGCTGTTCCCGCAAAGATACCAAAAGCTTCACCACTTTTTGTAGAAAAACCTAATAATGTTCCAAGTGTAGGAAATAATAAAGCCGCAATCATATTAAATAAAAAGATAACTGAAATACTTTGTGCTACTTCTTCATCACTTGCTTCTATAACAGGGGCTGTTGCTGCAATGGCAGAACCTCCACAAATAGAAGACCCAACACCAATCAATGTTGATATTTTACTTGGTATCTTCATAGCCTTATGTAATACATAAGAAACAATAAGTGATGTTGATATTGTCGCAAGAATGATTGGTAATGATTGTTTACCTGTTTGTAAGACAACCGACAAGTTCATTCCAAATCCAAGTAAGATAACTGCATATTGTAAAATCTTCTTTGAGGTAAAAGTAATACCTGATTGAAGTTGTTCTTTATCTTTAATAAACAAAGTAATGATCATACCTAGAATAATTCCAAAGACAGGACCACCTACAATAGGAAACTTCTTTCCTAGAAACCAACAAGGAATCGCAATCATTAAACATAATAAAATTCCTTTATAATTCTTCTTTAAATTCATAAACTCTCTCCCTTATAAACAGGAGTAGTTTATCATATTTTTATTCAAATGACTAGAAACTCATAAATTAGATAGTAAAAAAGCATACGAATATGTATGCTAGATATTGAATCAGTTTAATTGATAGATAGATTGCTAATTAAGAATAATTAAGAATAAATTTTTCTCATAAGTTTGTACTATGAAATAGATTCATGTATCATAGATGTGATGAGGGATGAATATGAATAGTGAAATGGTTATTTTAATGCCAGTCTATAATCCAAATGAACGGATTGTAAGCTACGTTAAAAAATTAAAAGAGAATAATTATCAAGTTATTTTGATCAATGATGGTTCAAAAAGTGAATATCATTCTCTTTTTGAAAAGATGGTACACGATTGTAAAATTATCAGTTATCCTTTTTTTAAAGGAAAAGGATATGCTATTAAAAAGGGAATTCATTATATTAAAGAACATCTTCAAGATAAAAAAGGAATTATTATTTTAGAAAATGAATATGATCTCATGCATATTAATCATATTCGTACATTAATCAATAAGAATTCACAAAAAATGTGTGTTGTTCATCATAAAGGAAAAAGATTTCTGACAAAACTCTTTTCAATGATTTATAATAAGGAATTTATTGATGTGGATAGCGAACTTTTTGGGTTTTCCATGAATTATTTAGATCAAATGATGGCTGTTGATGAAAACTGTTATGAAGTTCAATCACTTATTCAAAGTGTTCAAAATAATCAAGATATTGAAGAAATTCAATTAGAAAACAAACAACAACCTTTTCATTTAAAAAATAAGACTATACAAGTTATGTATGTCATCTTTTTGCACTTCATACGTTTTGTTTCATCTTCTATCATTAGTTCAGTGATTGATGTTTTATTGGCTTGGATTTTACTTGATGTTTTAAAGATTTGGATGACGAGTGACTTTTGGCGTATTGCTTTATCAAGTTTGATTGCTCGCGTTCTTTCTACGATTGTCAATTATGTCATTAATAAAAGGTATGTTTTTAAAGGAAAGACCAATAGTAAACAAACCGCAATACGTTTTCTAATCTTGACAATTGTCATTACAATCTTATCAACGCTTTTTGTTTACGTAGCTTCAAGTTTACATATTATGTCAGAAAAGCTTGCTAAACCAGTAGGAGATCTACTTTTATTTTTATTAAGTTATAGTGCACAAACAAAGTGGGTTTTTAAAAATAATGAAAGATAAAATCATCTAAAATGATGATTTTTTTCTTTGTGTAAAAATTTTTTTATAAAAAAACATTGATGAAATCAAAGAAAATTAAAAAAATGAATAAATTTGAACTTCAAAGTATTTACATTTTAATTTCTTCGTGTATAATACAAACCGTATTCAAGGAGGAAAGTAGAATGGATTTTGAAAAAGTAAAAGAAATCATTGTAGATTCATTAAGCTGTGATGAAAGTCAAGTAACAATGGAAGCAAGTTTAAAAGATGATTTAGAAGCAGATTCTTTAGACGCAGTTGAATTAATTATGCAAATTGAAGAAGAATTTGAAGTAGAAATTCCAGATGAAGTTGCTTCTAATATGAAAACTGTTAAAGATATCGTAGATTATATTGAAGCAAACAAATAGTAAAGTCCGTCGCTAAGGCGACTATATATTTTATAATAAGCTTTGAACTTCAAAGCTTATTATTTTACTATATACTTTGAACTTCAAATAAAGGAGAATAACAATGAAGTTAGATTTCATTAAACAAATTATGAGTGAATTTGATCAATCAAATGTCACAAAAATGAAAGTAGAAATAGATGATTTAAAAATAGAATTAGAAAAAGAAAGCGAAAAGGTTGAATATGTAAAACCAGTAGAAAAAGAAAAAAAAGTTGTTGTAGAAGAACCAATAAAACCAATGCAGACTGCAGGGACACCGGTAAAATCACCTATCGTTGGGGTTTTCTATAGTGCAAGTTCACCAGAGAGTGAACCTTATGTAACAGTAGGAAAGACCGTTAAAAAAGGTGATATTGTTTGTATTATTGAAGCGATGAAAGTCATGAATGAAATAAAAGCACCATGTGATGGAACGGTTACATCAATTCTTGTAGAAAATGAAGCGCTTGTGGAATATGATCAAGCTCTTATGGTGATTGAATAAGATGTTTAAGAAGATTTTGATCGCCAATCGTGGTGAAATCGCGGTGCGCATTATTCGTTGTTGTAAAGAAATGGGAATTGAAGCCGTCGCTGTGTATTCTACAGCGGATGTCACTTCTTTACATGTACAACTTGCTGATGAAGCCTATTGTATTGGTCCTGCCAAAAGTAGTGAAAGTTATTTAAATATGAAAAATATTTTATCGGTTGCGACGCTTGCAGGTTGTGATGCCATTCATCCAGGTTTTGGTTATTTATCAGAAAATTCAACCTTTGCTAGACTAGTAGAAAAATGTGGAATGACTTTTATTGGTCCAAGTGGAGATGTTATTGATCAAATGGGAAATAAAAGTATGGCACGACAAATGATGATTGAAGCGGGGGTTCCTGTTGTTCCTGGAAGTAATGGCAGTATGACTTCACTTGAAGAAGGAAAAGAACTTGCCAAAAAAATCGGTTATCCTGTTTTAATTAAAGCTTCTGCTGGTGGTGGCGGAAGAGGTATGCGTAAATGTTTTAAAGAAGAAGATTTTGAAGATGCTTATAAAACAGCTAAGGCGGAAGCAAAAGCATGCTTTGGTGATGATGATATGTATATGGAAAAGCTGATTTTAAATCCAAAACATATTGAATTTCAGATCTTGGCAGACAATTTTGGAAATGTGATACATCTAGGTGAAAGAGATTGTTCTATTCAGCGAAGAAATCAAAAAATGATGGAAGAATCACCAAGTAAAGCCTTAAGTCAAGAATTGCGTAAACAAATGGGAAAAGATGCCATTAAAGCAGCTAGACAAGTAAATTATCGTAATGCGGGTACGATTGAATTTGTTTTAGCGCCAGATGGGAAATATTACTTTATTGAAATGAATACGCGTATTCAAGTCGAACATCCTGTAACGGAAATGGTAACGGGAGTGGATTTGATTCGTGAACAAATTCGTATTGCCGCTAATTTAAAATTAAACTACCAACAAAGTGACATTGTTTTAAATGGACATGCCATTGAATGTCGAATCAACGCGGAAAATCCTAAAGAAAACTTTAGACCCTCTCCTGGAGTCGTTAATAGTTTACATTTACCAGGAGGATTTGGAGTGCGTATTGATACAACTCTTTATCAAGGCTATCAAGTTTCTTCACATTATGATTCTATGATTGCTAAAGTGATTGTTCATGGGAAAAACCGTATCGAAGCCATTCGTAAAATGAGAAGAGTGTTAAGTGAATTGGTGATTGATGGCATTGATACCAATCAAGAACTACAGTATTTCATTTTACATGAAAATGATTATGTTAAAGGGGAGTTTGATACAAGTTTTATTGAAAATCATTTAGATGAGTTGGTGAATGAATCATGATGGAACAGTTATTTAAGGAAAGAAAAGAAAAACTTTATTTATTTAAATCACTTCGTAAAAAAAGGCAACAGGAAAGAAAAGAAGTTCCGGAAGGACTTTATAGTAAATGTCCTGATTGTAAAGAACTTATTTTGACAAGTCATTTAAAAAAGAACTTATCTGTTTGTCCTCATTGTGGAAGTCATTTAAAGTTGAGTGCCTATGAACGATTAGAAATGCTTTATGATCAAGGAAAATATAAAGAGCTTTATAAAACCAACATTAAAGTTAATCCTTTGAATTTTCCTGACTATGATGAAAAAATCGATTTTCTTCAAAAGAAAACCGGACTCAATGAAGCTGTTGTAGTTGCTAGTGGAAAAATCAATGAAACAAAAGTCATTACTTGTGTCATGGATTCGCGTTTTTTAATGGGAAGTATGTCTTCGGTCGTGGGTGATAAAATCACCAAAGCTATTGAACATGCGACAAAAAGAAAATATCCACTCATTATCTTTACCGCTTCTGGGGGAGCACGTATGCAAGAAGGGATTTATTCTTTAATGCAAATGACAAAGACATCAGCCGCTTTAGCACGTCATCATGAAGCAGGATTACTTTATATTTCCTATATCACGCATCCTACAACAGGAGGCGTTACTGCTTCTTTTGCAAGCCTTGGTGACATTATTATTGGTGAACCGAATGCTTTAATGGGCTTTGCGGGAAGGCGTGTTATTGAAAGTACGCTTAAACAAAAATTACCGGAAAACTTTCAAAGAACGGAATTTATGGAAGAACAAGGTTTTATAGATTTGATTGTTAGAAGACAAGAAATGCGTTCAACCATTATTCGTCTTTTAAAAATGCATGGAAAGGGGGCTTAGTGATGTCTTTAAATCAAGTGGAATTAGAAATTGAAAGCTTACAAAAAGAATTAATGGAGTGTTCTAATCATAGAAAAGAAGAAATAAAAAAAGAAATTAAAGAGTTTGAAAAAAGTTATAAACATTTAAGTCCTTATGATCATGTTTATCTGGCAAGGAAGAAAACAAGACCTAATGTAAAAGATTATATTCATCATCTTTTTGATGATTTTATTGAACTTCATGGTGATCGTCTTTATAAAGATGACGGTTCAATTGTGGGCGGGATTGGTATGCTTGAAAAACAACCGGTAACGATTATTGGACATTTAAAAGGGAGAACGTTAGAAGATAATCTTAAATGTAACTTTGGCATGTCTTCTCCTGAAGGCTATCGCAAAGCTTTGCGTTTAATGAAGCAAGCTGAAAAATTTAAACGTCCGATTATTGCCTTTGTTGATACACCAGGTGCTTATCCAGGAATGGAAGCTGAAATGCATGGTATTGGTGAGGCCATTGCTCGTAATTTAAAAGAAATGTCTACTTTAAAAGTCTCTATTATTACGATTGTCATTGGTGAAGGAGGTTCTGGCGGTGCCTTAGCTTTAAGTGTTGCTGATCGTTTGGTGATGTTAGAAAATAGTGTTTATTCAATTTTATCACCTGAAGGCTTTGCTTCTATTTTATGGAAAGATCAAGAAGGAAAACGTGTTCAAGAAGCCGCAAGTTTAATGAAATTAACGGCACAAGATCTTTATGAAGCTCATATTATTGATCAAATCATTCATGAGGATTTAAAAGGAGCGACGGTGGAAAGTTATGAGGTTTATCGTCAAATCAAAGAGTATTTAAAAGAAAATATCAAAGAATTACAAAAATTATCCACAAATCAATTAATCAACAAGCGTTATGAAAAATATCGAAAGATAGGACAAGTATTTTAAGGAGTAGAAAATGAACGGAATTGAAATCATTTCAACAGGTTATGCCAAGATTGAAAAAACATTAGACAATGCCCAATTAGAAAAGATGGTAGAAACCTCAAATGAATGGATTATCTCACGTACCGGAATTCAAAGAAGACACATTTCTTCTAGATCCAGTGCCTTGCTTGCCATTGAAGCAGCTAAAAAAGCCACACAAAATCAAGATTTAAGTAAATTGTCTTTGATTATTGTCGCAACGATGACCCCGGAAAATAAAACACCAAGTAATGCTTGTCTTGTTCAAAATGCTTTAGGTTTAAATGAACAAGCGATGATTTGTTTTGATATCAATGCCGCTTGTAGTGGTTATGTTTATGCTTTAAAAGTTGCTCAAAGTTTATTACAAGAAAATCAATATGGTCTTGTTATTGGAAGTGAACAATTGAGTTCTATTATTGATTATCAAGATCGTAATACTTGTATTTTATTTGGGGATGGAGCAGGAGCTACATTGATTCAAAAAAGTGAGAATACTTTTTACAGTTACTTAGATAGTGCAGGAAATCAAGAGGTTCTTTATGCAAAAAATTATTTAAAAATGAAGGGACAAGAAGTTTTTAAATTTGCGATACAGACAATTCCTCAAAGTATTGATCATGTTTTAAATCAGGCAAAGATGACATTGGATGATATTGATTATGTGGTTTGTCATCAAGCTAATGAAAGAATTATCAGACATGTTTATAAAAAATATCAATGTCCTCAAGATAAATTCTATATGAACTTACAAGAGTATGGAAATACCTCGGCAGCCAGTATTCCTTTAGCTTTAGCTGAAATGAATGAAAAAGGAATCTTAAAAAAAGGAATGAAAATCATTCTTGTTGGTTTTGGTGGAGGTCTTACATGGGGTGCTCTTTTAATAGAATGGTAAGGAGATCAAGATGAAATTAAATGAATTATTAAATATAAAATATCCAATTATTCAAGGCGGTATGGCCAATATTGCCACGGGTGAATTTGCGGCAAGTGTTTCTAATGCAGGAGGCTTAGGACTCATTGGAGCAGGTGGCATGAATGCTAAAATGTTGAAAGAAGAAATTCAAAAATGTAAAAAACTAACGAATCGACCTTTTGGTGTCAACATTATGTTACTGAATCCCGATGCCAAAGAAATGGCACAAATTGTTATTGATGAACAAGTGCCGATTGTTACAACAGGAGCAGGAAATCCGGGTATCTATATGAAAATGTGGAAAGAAGCCGGCATCAAAGTCTTTCCTGTAGTGCCAAGTGTGGCGCTTGCTAAAAGATTAGAACGTGCTGGAGCGGATGCTTTAATTGTGGAAGGATGTGAAGCAGGAGGACATATTGGGGAAGCGACAACAATGGCTCTGGTTCCTCAAGTGGTTGAAAATGTTTCGATTCCTGTTATTGCTGCCGGAGGAATTGCCAGCGGTAAACAACTCTTAGCGGCTTTTGCTTTAGGAGCCTGTGGTGTGCAAATTGGAACAGTTTTACTTGCCAGTCAAGAATGTCCGATTCATGAAAATTATAAACAAGCCATTTTAAAAGCAAAAGATACCTCAACAACAGTTACAGGAAGAATCAATGGAACACCAGTAAGAATTCTAAAAAATAAAATGGCAAAAGCCTACATTCAAAAAGAAAAAGAAGGGGCGGACATGATGGAACTTGAAAAATATACGCTGGGTTCTTTAAAAAAAGCTGTTTTTGAAGGAAATGTTGATGAAGGTTCTTTAATGGCAGGACAAGTTGCAGGAATGGTTCATGAAATCAAACCCGTCCAACAAATCCTTCAAGACATGATGGATGAGTTAAAAGAGGCTTATCAAAATTTGGAGATTTAAAATGTTAGAAATAAATCATAAAAAAATGAACATTCCTCTTATTCAAGGGGGTATGGGTGTGGGTGTTTCTTTAGGGAATCTTGCCGGTCATGTTGCTAAGTGCGAAGCAATGGGCGTGATTTCCACGGCGCATCCTGGATACCGTGAAGAAGATTTTGAGTCAAATCATCGTGAAGCGAATATTCGTGCTTTAAAAAAAGAAATCAAAAAAGCACAAGAAATATCTAAAGGAAAAGGACTTGTTGCCATTAATGCCATGGTGGCTTTAAAAGATTATGATGAATTAATTGAAGCTGCTTTAAGTGAAAAGATTGATGCCATTATCTCAGGGGCAGGTCTTCCTTTAAGACTCCCTGAACTCGTTAAAGATCATGAAGTTTTAATTGCACCTATTGTTTCAAGTGGTAAAGCCTGCAAATTAATTATGAAACATTGGTTAAAAAAATACCAAAGGACACCTGATTTTATTGTTATTGAAGGAGCTCTTGCGGGAGGTCATTTAGGTTTTAAAAAAGAGGATTTAGAAAATCAAACGTATCAAAGTTTAGAAGAAATTTTTCAAGAGGTTGAACAAGTGGTTGAAAGCTTTCAACTTAATATTCCTCTATTTGTAGCGGGTGGAATTCATCAAAGAAGTGATGTTAAACATTTTTTTGAATTAGGCGTTGATGGTATACAAGTGGCCTCACGTTTTATTCCAACCTATGAATGTGATGCCTCGATGAAATATAAAGAAGCTTTTTTAAAAGCAAAGAAAGAAGATGTGGGACTGGTGAGTTCACCTGTAGGAATGCCAGGTCGTGCTTTTCAAAATGAATTTGTTCAAAAAACAAAGAAAGAAAAAGTACCAATCAAGAAATGTTATCAATGTTTAACACCTTGCAATCTTAAAACGACACCTTATTGTATTTCAAGAGCTTTAATTGAAGCAGTAAAAGGAAATTTAGATGAAGGGCTTATTTTTACAGGCGCTTATGGTTACATGCAAGACCATTTAATGCATGTTGAAGAAGTGATTCATGAGTTAATGGAGGATGAAAAATGAAACTAGGAATAATTTATGCTGGACAAGGAAGTCAAGTGGTAGGAATGGGAAAATCTTTCTATCCCCATCCACTTTTTGATGAGTATCCTGATTTAAAAGAACTTTGTTTCAATGGTCCACTTGAAACCTTATCCCTTACCCAAAATACGCAGCCGTGTATGGTTTTAGTAGCGTCTATTATTACAGATTTGCTTAAAGAAAATGGAATTATTCCAGATTATTGCGCTGGCTTATCACTTGGAGAATATTCGGCCCTTTATTGTGCAGAGGTCTTTGAACAAAGACAAGTTATTGAACTTGCACGTTTTCGTGGGAAAGTGATGAATGAAGCGGTTAAAGGAATTGATAGTGAAATGATTGCAGTGATTAAAATGGAAAGAGATATTCTAGAGAATTTATGTAAGCAAGCTTCTTCTTTAGGAATTGTTTCTATTTCTAATTATAACTGCCCAGGTCAATTGGTCGTCGCTGGTGAAAAAGAAGCGGTTGAAAAAGTGAAGGAACTTGCTTTAGAAAAAGGTGCGAAAAGAGTCATTCCTTTAAATACCAGTGGTCCTTTTCATACAGCTTTATTAAAAGAATCTTCACTTGCTTTAAAAGAAAGATTTCAACAAGAGACATTTCATGAAATGAAAATACCGGTTGTCTTTAACACCTTAGGACATGAATTAAATGCTCAAACGATACCGGGAATCTTAGAAAAACAAGTGATGTCACCGGTTTATTTTGAAGATAGTATTCGTTATATGATAAATCAAGGGGTTGATACCATTATTGAAGTAGGACCTGGAAAAGTCCTAAGTGGATTTGTAAAAAAAATAAGTAAAGATATTCAACTTTATCAAATAGAAGACATTGAATCATTAGAAAAAACAATCAAAGCTTTGAAGGGAGAAGATTATGAGATTAGAAAATAAAATAGCCCTTGTAACGGGTGGTGGACAAGGAATTGGTAAAGAAATTGCGAAGACTCTTGCAAAGCAGGGTGCTTTTGTTTTAATCAATTATCTTGATTTAGGAAACAATCAAGAAATAGCACAAAAGACACAACAAGAAATTGAAGAACTTGGTGGAAAGTGTGCACTTATTTCTGCCAATGTTGCAAGCTATCAAGAAACCGAAGAAATGTTTAAAATCATAAAAAAAGACTATGGTCGATTGGATATTTTAATCAATAATGCGGGAATTACCAAAGATGGTTTAATGCTTCGTATGAAAGAAAGTGATTTTGATCAAGTGATTGATGTGAATTTAAAAGGAACATGGAATTGTATGAAACATGCAACAAAACTTATGATGAAACAAAAATATGGACGTATTGTTTCGATGTCATCTGTTGTTGGGGTGATGGGAAATGCCGGACAAGTCAATTATGCAGCTAGTAAGTCAGGAATTATTGGCATGACAATGTCTCTTGCCCGTGAAGTAGGAAGTCGTGGAATTACGGTCAATGCAGTCGCTCCAGGATTTATTCAAACAGCGATGACCGATGTTTTAAGTGATGAAATTAAAGATCAAATGAAAAGCCAAATTCCTTTAGGTTTTTTTGGAACAGTTCAAGATATTGCGGATGCTGTTTTATTTCTAGCCAGTGATGAAGCAAAATATATTACTGGACAAACATTACATGTCGATGGTGGCATGGCTATGTAAGGAGAAAATTATGAAAAGAAGAGTTGTAGTGACAGGTCTTGGTGCTTTGACACCAATTGGAAATAATGTAAAAGATTCATGGCAAGGTATTTTAAATCATCAATGTGGTATTGATTTTATTCAAAAATTTGATACGACACATATGAAAGTCAAAGTTGCCGGTGAATTAAAGAATTTTGAAGCAACAGATTATCTTGATAAAAAAGATATTCGTAAAATGGATCCTTTTATTCAATATGGTTTGATTGCCTCACATGAAGCGATGAAAGACGCCAAACTCGATGTTGAAACAATGGATCATGATCGTTTTGGTGTCGTAGTTTCTAGTGGAATTGGTGGTTTAGGTTCTATTGAAGATAATCATAACCGTGCTTTAAAGAAAGGTTTTGATCGTGTTTCACCTTATTTTATTCCAATGACAATCAGTAATCTTGCAGCCGGACAAATTGCGATTGCATTTAAAGCACAAGGTCTGGCAACCTGTCCGGTAACAGCTTGTGCTGGAGGGACAAATGCGATAGGAGATGCCTTTAGAAATATTCGTGATGGGTATCTTGATGTGGCTCTTGCAGGCGGTTGTGAAGCCAGTATTACCCCTTTAGGAATTGGCGGCTTTACTTCCATGAAAGCTTTAAGTGAAGCACATGATCCAAAACGTGCATCGATTCCTTTTGATAAAGAACGTAATGGTTTTGTCATGGGAGAAGGAGCAGGAATTCTTGTTTTAGAAGAATTAGAACATGCTAAAAAAAGAGGAGCTCCTATCTATTGTGAAATGGTTGGTTATGGTGTGAGTTGTGATGCCTATCATATGACCGCTCCTGCTCCTGAAGGAATTGGTGGAGCCAAAGCGATGATCCATGCTTTAAAAGATGCCTCTATAGAGGTTTACCAAATTGATTATATCAATGCCCATGGAACCTCAACACCAATGAATGATAAATTAGAAACAGCGGCTATCAAAAAAGCCTTTGGAGATCATGCTAAAAAACTGGCAGTTTCTTCAACAAAAGGAAATACCGGACATTGTCTAGGTGCAGCTGGAGGAATTGAAGGTGTCTTTTGTGTCAAAGCTTTAGAAGATAACTATATTCCAGCAACCATCAATTATCAAAATTTTGATGAAGAATGTGACCTAGATATTGTCGCAAATAGTGGTAGAAAACAAGAATTACATTATGTCATGTCTAATTCATTAGGATTTGGTGGACATAATGCTTCGATCATTTTTAAGAAATATGGAGAAGAATAATGGAACTTAATAGTAATCAAATACAAGAAATCAATCCTCATCGTTATCCTTTTGCCCTTGTTGATCGCATTACTGATTATAAACCTGGAGAATATGCTAAGGGAATTAAATGTGTCAGTGTAAATGAAATGCATTTTTGTGGACATTTTCCAAGTCATCATGTCATGCCAGGAGTTTTAATTGTTGAAGCATTGGCACAAGTAGGATGTATTGCGATTTTATCGAAAGAAGAAAATAAAGGAAAAATTGCTTTCTTTGGCGGTATTAAAAACTGTCGTTTCAAAGGACAAGTCATTCCAGGAGATGTTTTAGAGATGGAATGCGTTCTTACTAAACAAAAAGGGCCTATTGGTATTGGTGAAGCCATCGCTAAAGTCGATGGGAAAGTTGTTTGTAAGGCAGAACTTACATTTGCAATTCAATAATCTTGAATTGCAAATTTTTTTATTTTATCATGATAAAGAGGTGGAACTATGAAACTGATTGAACTAGAAGAAGTTGATTCAACAAATGATTATTTAAAAAGAGAATATCAAAATTTACCAATGCAAGCCTGCGTGACAACAAAACATCAAACAAAAGGGCGAGGAAGAAACGGACATGTATGGCAAAGTCATCCAGATGAAAATTTGATTATGAGTTTTTTATTTAAAGATTTTCATAAAATAGAAGATGCTTGGAAAATGACACAATTGGCAACATGCAGTGTGGTTGGTTTGCTTGATCGTAATCGTATTAAAGCAAGTATTAAATGGCCAAATGATATTTATGTTGATGGAAAGAAGATTTGTGGTATTTTAGTAGAAACCATTTTAGATCCTGATTTAAAAGGGGTCATTGTAGGAATTGGATTGAATGTTAATAATGAAGATTATCAATCAATGAAACAAATTACCCATAAAGAATATAAAATATCTAAACTGGCCATAGGACTTAAAACATTTATGTTGATTTATTATAATTTATATCAAACTAATCAGTTTCATAAGGTTTTAGAGTATGCCAATAGTATTTCTTATTTAAAAGATCAATGGGTAGAATATGAGGATTATGGAGAAGTTTGTTTTCAAAAATTATTAGAAGATGGTTCTGTTTTATTTATTGATCGACAAGGGAAAAGTTATAAACAAGTGATTAATGAAATAACTTTGCATCAATCAACAAGTGATGATAAATAAGATAGAAAATGTTTGAGTAGAGAGGAAAATATATTTATGAAATATTATTTAATGAGTAAAAATAGAAAATTAATGCTTTTGAATCAAAATGATGAAGATTGTTTATTTGAAAAGAATTATATACTTTTTGATAAAGAAGCTTTACCTATTTTAATTTATCAAGCTCTATTAAATAATGAATCTGAAAAAAATATTATAAAAAGTATCAATGAATGGTTTTCTACAAGAATTATTCCTAATTATCGAGATAATAAAGAAAGTATCTTTGAAGAATATCAAGTACGTGATGGTTATG
Source organism: Bacillota bacterium (assembly GCA_030540195.1). GTDB lineage: Bacteria > Bacillota_I > Bacilli_A > Erysipelotrichales > Coprobacillaceae > Faecalibacillus. Next base: position 23,326 of record JAUNWT010000022.1, read on the forward strand.
AACTTGCAAATAAACACTATGCTTTATCATTGTCCGATCAATATTGGTTAAAACCAGTAGATGAAGATATTTTATGGGAAGATATTAATTATTTTGATCATGATTACGACGGAAAACACTTCTTTGAAGTAACTTATGGTAAAGAAAGCTTTGAAACGCTTCATCTTAAAACATCAAGCGAAAATAAATACACAACTCCTAATAATACGTTAGGAGGACAATTAAAAAAAGCATGGATAAAAATAGGTGATGAAAACTATCTTTTAAAAGGATCAGGAACGTTGTATGCGTTTGAGCCTATTAATGAAGTCATTGCCTCTAAAATATGTGAAGTTTTAGATGTCCCTTATGTAGAATATTCTTTAAAAAGAATTCAAACAAAACGACAACAAACACTTGTTTCTGTTTGCAAATGCATGATTAACTCTTCACAAGAAATCGTTTCTGCTTATCAAGTGTTAAAAGAAAGCAATAAATTAACACATTCTATAGATGATTTTTATGAATACGTTCGAATTCTTGAAAAGCATAAAATCGTAAATGCCAATGAGAAAATACAGAAAATGCTTATATTGGATTATTTAATGTTGAATGAAGATCGTCATTTGAATAATTTTGGTATTATTCGCAATGTGGATAATTTACAATGGGAAGATGTTTGTCCAATTTTTGATACAGGAAGAAGCAATAATTGTAATGTTACAGAAGCCTATTGGAATTTTAAAGAGGGAGAAGTAAAATGTTTTACGAATTATTTAATTTCAAGTGAAGAATTATTAAATTTATTTTCATTGAAACTTGATGAAAAAATCTTTGATCAATTGCAAGAAGTGGCTTCTTTATATCACCAGCTTTTAAAAGATAATCAAATTTATATTCAATTATTTGATGAACAAATTGAAAAATTAATAGAGGGATTTAAATTGAGAATACATTTACTCTATCAAAATTTATTAGAAAGAAAACAAATAAAAAAATCAACACACTGTTGATTTTAATAATGGTGCTGGAGATGGGATTCGAACCCACAGCCTACTGGTTACGAGTCAGTTGCTCTACCGTTGGAGCTACTCCAGCATAGAAATAGAAGCAATGCTTCTATTTTTTTTCAACTTTTGTTTCACAATAAAGACAACGATAAATATGTTTTTCTTCATTGGCTAAGTAGAATACATGATCTAAACCTTGTTCTGTTGAAGTAATACAACGAGGATTTTTACATCTTTCTACATTAATGATTTTTTTAGGAAGTTGTAATTTTTTCTTTTCAACAAGTTCACCATTTTTAATAATACATACAGTAATATTAGGATCTAAATAACCTAATACATCTAAATCCAAAGCGAACTCTTCATCTATTTTTAAAATATCTTTTTTACCCATTTTATTAGATTTGACGTTTTTAATAATAGCAACGCTACAATCTAATTTATCAAGACCTAAAGCTTTATAAACTTCTAAAGATTTACCTGCACGAATATGATCTAAAACAATTCCGTTTTTAATACTATCTATCTTCATTATCTTTCTACCTCATTTTCTAATCCTAACATTTTTAAAATAAGTGCCATACGCATAAAACGTCCATTTTGAACTTGATCAAAATATTTAGCTCTTGGATCATCATCGACCTCTGTCGCAATTTCATTAACACGAGGTAATGGGTGCATAACGATTAAATCAGATTTTGATTTTTCAAGTTTCTTTAAATCTAAAATATAAGTATCTTTTAAACGAATATAGTCTTGTTCATTGAAGAATCTTTCTTTTTGAACACGTGTCATATAAAGAATATCTAAATCTTCAATAACTTCTTCAATTGTTTCTACTTCTTTATAATCTAAATTCTTAGCATCTAATAAATCATGTTTTAAATACTCAGGAATTTTAAGTTCAGGTGGTGCAATAAAGACAAACTTAATGTTTTTATAACGTGACATCGCTTTTGTAAGAGAATGAACAGTACGTCCAAATTTTAAATCTCCACAAAATCCAATTGTTAGATTGTCTAATCTTCCTTTTTCTCTAGAAATTGTAAGTAAATCCGTTAATGTTTGCGTTGGATGGTTATGTCCACCATCTCCGGCATTGATTAAAGGTACAGTACTTTTTCTTGTAGCAACAAGTGGTGCTCCTTCTTTTGGATGACGCATCGCAATAATATCACAATAGCTTGAAACAACACTAATTGTATCACTAACACTTTCACCTTTAGAAGCACTTGTATTACTTGCACTTGAAAAACCTAAAACACTTCCACCAAGTGATAACATGGCTGATTCAAATGAAAGTCTTGTACGTGTACTTGGTTCAAAAAAGAGTGTAGCAAGAATTTTATGACGACAAACATCTTGATAACGTGTACGATCTTTAATGATATCGTTAGCAATATCAATCAATTCATCGATTTCTTCCACACTTAAATCCATTGGGTCAATTAAATATTTCATAACAATCTCCTTTTTTTTCTTTCAATATTATAGCACTCCTTTATAGAGGGTTAAATACCTTTTAAAAAAATACGAGAATTTCTCCTCGTATTATTTTTTACCATTAAAACAATAAGTACAGATTTTATCACTATCAAGACCAATAGCTTGAAGCATATCATCCAAACGATTAAAACGTAAAGAAGTAAAATTAAGTTCTTTACGGATTTCTTCAACCATCGCTTTATATTCAGGTGTATCAGGATCACTATACGTTTCTAACATATTCACATCGTTATCACCTTCACGTTTTTTAATAACACGACGGGTAATTAAATCCATTTCACTTGTACTTCTTGAAAAGTTTAAGTAAGGACAACCGTACATAATAGGTGGACAGGCAGGACGAATATGGACTGCTTTTGCACCAGAATTGTATAAATATTCAGTTGTATCTCTTAGTTGTGTTCCACGAACAATCGAATCATCAATTAATAATAATGATTTATCTTTAATCAAGCTTGCAATTGGAATTAATTTCATTTTCGCAATTAAATTACGATCTGCTTGAATTTGTGGCATAAATGAACGTGGCCACGTTGGTGTATATTTAATAAAAGGTCTTCCATATTGAATATGTGACTCATTTGAATAACCAATCGCATGCGCAATTCCACTATCAGGAACCCCGGCAACAAGATCAATATCTTTGATATCATCTCTTTGGGCCATTAAACGACCACATTCATAACGCATTTCTTCAACGTTACGTCCTTCATAACAACTTGTAGGATAACCATAATATACCCATAAAAATGAACAAATTTTCATTTGATCATTGGCTTCAACAAGTGTTTTTACTTCTTCACTTGTCATAAAACAAACTTCTCCAGGTCCTAATTCTTTATATAAAGAATAACCAAGATTAATATAAGCATGACTTTCAAAGGAAGCACAGAAACCATTTTCACCCTTACCAATATTTAATGGTGTTCTTCCTAATTTATCACGCACAAGATATAAACCATCTTTTGTCATCAACATAAAAGAAATAGATCCTTTGACTTTTCTTAAAACGTTAATGATGCCATCAACATAGTTATCTTTTTGATTGATCATTGCTGCAATCAATTCAGTTTGATTCACTTCACCACCAGACATCTCTAGAAAATGAGTATGCCCATTATCAAAAGCATCTTGAATCAATTCTTCCATATTTGCCACTCTTCCTACTGAAACAATGGCATAACTACCTAAACGGCAATTAATTAAAAGCGGTTGAGGTTCATTGTCTGAAATACAACCAATCCCCATTTTTCCAGACATCCCTTTAATATCATTTTCAAACTTTGTACGAAATGGTGAATTTGAAATATTATGAATTGCACGGTTAAAACCGTTTTCTCCATAAACAGCTAATCCTCCTTTTTTCGTTCCTAAGTGAGAATGATAATCAACTCCAAAAAACAAATCAGTGACACAGTCTTTACGACTTACAACACCAAACATACCACCCATAATATGTAATCTCCTTTTTTCATTTGTTCTCTAAATGTCAAAAATATGATAACATAAAACAAAATGAAGATAAAGGACGTAAAAAAATGAAATTATATGTAGTAAGACATGGTCAAACAAACTATAACATTGCCAATAAAGTATGCGGTATTTCAGATGTAGAACTGACAGATTTAGGAAAACAACAAGCAAAAAAAGCAAGTGAACAATTACAAGATATTTCTCTTGATTATATTTTTGCTTCACCACTTCAAAGAGCTTATGAAACAGCAAAGATCATTAATGAAAAACATCAATTACCAATTCACCAAGATCAAAGAATCCAAGAAATCAATTTTGGAAAATTTGAAGGTGTTATTAATAATGATGAATTTCAATACTATAAACAAAATCATGCTCTTCATTACCCACAAGGAGAATCCTTATTTCAAGTTGTTCACCGCGTTTATAGTTTTTTAGAGGAATTAGAAAAAAACTATCCTGATAAAAATATTCTTGTAGTGTGTCATGGGGGAATTGTACGTGTGATTCATAGTTATTTTAACGATATGACAAATGAAGATTTAATGACATGGCTTCCCGAAAATTGTTGTATTCAGTACTATGAAAAATGATGACTTTGTATTGACTGAAAGACGGAAAGTGTTATACTTATAAGTAGGAAAAAAGGAAAAGGAGAGTTAAATATGAACGTAGATAAAGATACTTGCATTGGATGCGGAGCATGTGCTGGTGTATGTCCTGTAGAAGCTTTAGCGTTTGATGACGAAGGAAAAATGGAATGTGACAAAGATACATGCATTGGATGTCAAGCATGTGTTGGAACTTGTCCAGTAGAAGCTATTTCAGCTGAATAATAAGACAAAGAAGATAGAAATATCTTCTTTTTATTTTTGTTTGATATGATAAAATAGGTTCGGAGGTTTTATATGAAAACAACAATACATACATTAAAAAAAGAATATAAAGATAATCAAACTTATTTAAATGAAAAACAAAAACTTTTTCAAAATCTAACATATGCGATGATTGAAAAAGAATTAAATCATAATGATATTGATATTAAATATGAAGAAGTCATGGACTATTATAAAAAATGTGAAGACATTGATGAAACCATTGCTTTCTTTGATGAAAAATATGAGCAACAATTAGATAAACTTGGTGAAAAAGAAGAAATGTTTGATGATGATGCGCTTGTATTTTATATTGTTAAAGTCATTGAACATTTTGTAGACATTCATCAAATTCCTGATAAAAATTATATTGCGAGTGACTTATTAGAATTGATTCAAAAAGATCATGATTATCATGATTTACTTGAACAAACAGAAAATATCATGAAACGTTTAATCAAGATGAAACATGAAAAAAATCAAGACTTACAAAATACGTTCAGTCCTTATGGAATCGATTTGGAACAATTCTTTACCCGTGTTTTCCAAGAAATTGATTATGTAGAACATCAAGTCTCTTTTCTTACAAAAATATATACACTTTTAAAAGAACTACAAAACGAATATGCTCTTTCTTTAAGATATGTTGAAATTCGTATGGATGTTTTAAGTACTCTTACAAAATATACACAAGAAAATTTAGATGAAGAAATGAAGGATATTTGTAAGAATTATCCACAATATCGTTTTATGCTTTATTATAAAATCATGACAACATTGCAACAAATTGGTCAAGATGATTTATTAAAAAAATATTATCATGAAGTCAATGCTTGTATGCCAATGAATGAAGAACAAAAAGATTTATTAGAAGTTATTCAAGAAATCTTTGGATAGGAGTTTTTATGAAAAAAGATCTTTATTTAATGAGACATGGACAAACCTTATTCAATGTTCGAAGAAAAATACAAGGCTGGTGTGATTCACCACTTACTGAACTTGGAAAACAACAAGCATTAAAAGCTAAAGAAAATTTAAAAGATATTGTTTTTGATCATTATTATAGTAGTACATCAGAAAGATGTTGTGATACGATTGAACTTATTATTGGAAATCGCTACTACAAAAGATTAAAAGGATTAAAAGAAAGAAACTTTGGGATGTTTGAAGGCGAAAGTGAAGATTTAAATCCTCATTTTGATGATTTTCATTATAATGACTTATTTCCTCATTATGGTGGAGAATATACAGTAGATGTTCAAAAAAGATTAAGAGAAACACTTACAGAAATCATGGAAAAAGAAGATCATCAAACCGTTTTAGCGGTTTCTCATGCGGGAGCTTGTGCATCTTTTCTATCAACGGTGGTTGATCCACAAGTTGCTTTTAATAATGGTGGTTTTAAAAACTGTAGTATTCTTCATTTTACTTATGAAGATGGACAATTTGAATTTGTTGAAATCATTAAAACAGAAGTTTAAAAAAGATTGATAAAAACTAGATTTTTTAAGATAAATGGTATAAAATATAAGTGAGGAAAATAGTAGTGGTTGGCTACTTGATATAAACTTACTTTCCACTTGTCATAATAAAAAAAGAGAGAACCAACCAAGAAGAAACAGGGTGACCTGTTTTTTCTTTTAGGAGGAGCTATGATTATTTATTTTGATTTAGATGATACACTTTATCGCTTATATGATCCTTTTTATAAAGCTTATCAAAAAGTATTTCATGAAAATCTTGATATTTATGCTTTATGGAAACAAAGTAGAATTTATAATAATGAGATTTATCCAAAATATCTAAATAAAGAAATTACAAAAGATGAATTAGCTATTTATCGTTTAAAAAATGCATTTAAAGATTTTAATCAATCAATTACCAACCAACAAGCACTTGATTTTCAAGAAGTATATGAATATCTACAAGCACATCTAACATTATCTTCTACCATGCAAGAACTTTTTAATTATTTAAAAGAAAAGAACATTCCTTATGGTATTGTTACTAATGGTAAAGAAAAAACACAGATGAATAAAATCAATTCTTTATTTCCAATCATTGATTTTCCTGTTTTAATTTCTGAAAAAGTAGGCTACCAAAAACCACAAAAAGAAATCTTTGAATTAATTCAAGGAAATGATATTTACTATGTAGGGGATGGTTATGAAATAGATATGATAGGGGCCAATCAAGCAGGATTAAAGACCATTTGGTATAATCATCAAAGACAAGAAAAAGATATCTCTTTTATTGATTTTGTTGTTTATAGTGATGAAGAATTATTTGAAGTCATTAAGAAGTTAAATAATGATGTTAACGTTCAGCGAAAATGTCACCAAAAATGAAGAAGGGTTCTATTAGTGTGA
>JAUNWT010000023.1:0-20454 GCA_030540195.1 Bacillota bacterium
TGAAGCAATAAAAATAGCACAGGAGCGAAGAAATATTAAAAAGCCAGTAATTATAGGAATACAGTTTACAAGCGAATTATATAAAGAAATAACAGAAAAAATGAAGCGAAGCTATTCAAAAAAAGCATGTCCATGGGACAATGCATGTATAGAATCGTTTCATTCATTAATAAAAAGGGAGTGGTTGAACCAGTACAAAATCCAAAACTATGATGATGCATATAAGCTGATATTTGAATATATAGAGACATTTTATAATACAGTGAGAACACATAGTCACTGTAATTATCAAAGTCCAAATCAGTATGAAAGAAATTATGCAAAAAACAGTTAAACTAGATGAAATATTTCAGTTTAACTGGTACTTTTTCTTGACGCAGTACCAACAAGAAAGAATTGAATAACTGGCTGAACCATATATTTGAAACAAATAATACATATTTTATTTCATCCGCAAAAAACATAAGAAAGAACTGGTTTGTGTCAATACTTAAATCTCTCACATATAAAGCAGTCTATGTTAGAAACGGTAAAACATATGAAACAAGTTTTGATAATGGTTTTATTGAAAGTATGAACAACAAGGTCAAGCTTGTAAAACGAAATGCCTATGGATACAAATATTTTTATAATTTAAGAAAGAGGATTCTTCTTCATCTTGGATTCTCATATGAATTTGAATAAAGAAAAGAGATAGCTTTCGCTATCTCTTAAGCCCCTCCATTATTGACACGGAGCCATTTTATAGTGATAAGTCGACCCCTCATAACAATTTAAATATTCCTTTTTTTAATTTTCTTAAAATTTATAAGTTGTCTCTAAAGTATCATCTACGTAAATGGAAGTTTGCTCATGCTTTTTCTAAATACTCTAGATTGTTTGATTAGTTGACCAAGATTTTTTAAATTTTAAAGATTTGTATATAGTTTTTTTCAAAAAATAAATTTCTAATAAAAAATGATAATAATATCAATGCTTAAAAAGTATATTATATTTGATAAATATTATAAGCTACTAATAGAAGTACCAAAAGCATATTATATTTCCATTTTTAAATAAACTATTATGCATTGTATAGGTATCTTATTAAATGATTCAAAGACATAAACAATATTATATTTCGTTTAATATTATTGATCATCTTCCTTGCATATTTCTTTTAAAATTTTTAATAATAGTTTTTCAAAACTGTTATTTTTATTATTAGAAAATGTTGTAATTATTCTTTCATCAACATTTAAGGCTATACTGTAATCTCTAATTAATCTTTTTGAAGGTATACGTTCACCTTTTTCTATTGCATTAATATATGCAGGCGTAACCATGAGTTTTTCTGCGAGTTCTTTAACTTTCAAATCTCTTGCGATTCTTAACAGTCTATATACATTTAAACTATTATTATTTGAATTGTCCAAAAGATCCACCTCCTTAGAAATTAATATACTTGAAAATCTTCTAAATTTCAAAAAAATTAGGTACAATATTTTAATAAATTTATTTTATAATTTTTCATATTTAATCACCTTCAATCTAAATGGAATAAAAATAGATTCTAAATGGAATAAAAATAGATTCCAAATATAATAAAAACAAATTATTCTAATATTTCGAAGAAGTACATTATGAATGAATTCCTGTCCGTTAGGACAGGAATAAATTAGAAAAAATAATCAATAATTAATTGGAAAATTTTTTCTAAAATTAATGGAGCAACAACATCTAATAGTTTTTTTGTTACAATTATAACATTTTTAAATGATTTATTTTTTTTAAGTTCATCGTAACTAAGAGTTAGTAATTCCCATTTTTTAAATTTATTTTTTTTCTTCATAAAGATCCTCCTTCATTATTTAGAGGATTCACAACTATATTAATTTTTCAATGTTCTCTTTTGACAAATATATTATAATATACTCAGTTGAAAAAATCAACAAATTATATAAAAAAAACAAAGTTAACTAAATTTACATTAAAATATGTAAATTGATATCACAAATGATATAAACGTGTACTCTAATTATTTTACGAAGATGCTATATGAATAGTAAAAATCTTGATGAGAAATATATAACTCATCGTAGATATATGTTACATTCTATCAAGTTTAGTATTTTATTAATAGAAGGCTATCTATTTGCCCGATAAGTTTACTTTATCAAGATATTGAAAATATTTAGCGTCAATAGATTAATAAATGTATTCAATCTATTTAAATAAGTTGTAAATAATAAAAGATTATTTACATGTAAGATAAAAAATTTTAGATCTTTTCAAATAGAAAAAATCGTAAGAAACTAAATACTCCATAATATACTGTAAGCGCCAAATAAAATAGTGGCTAGAAATATAATCAATCATCATTGATAATTATAGTAGTTTTAGAGAACTAAAATTACTATATCAAGTATCTTTAGGTACTCAAAAGACTATATATAGTAATTTGAGTGCCTAATTTTACTATACGAGGATGGTGAGATTATGAATGTTCAGAGTATCAATAACGATATCAAGACAAAGCAATGGATGAAGACAATAAAAGAATGCAGAGAAAGTGGCCTTCCAGTTAAAACGTGGTGTAAACAGAACAATGTTTGTGAACAGACCTACTACAAATGGCTAAAGAAATTAAGAACTATGGCAGTTGAATCTGGAGCTGTTTCAGTTCCAACCTTTGTACCTGTAGATCAGAGTAATCTGAAAAAAGAAAATATTGTTATAACCAAAGGTGATGTACGAATTGAGTTTTCTTGTCATACGGATATCAAAACGATAACGAATATTATTGGAGCCTTACTATGCTAGGTGATATTTCAAAAGCTGAACATATTTATATAGCCGTTGGCTATACAGATATGAGAAAACAGATTGATGGTCTTTCAGCTATCGTTCAACAGAATTTTAAGCTTGATCCTTTTTCCAATTCTGTGTTTCTGTTTTGTGGTAGAAATACAAGAATCATGAAGGCTCTATATTGGGAAGGTGATGGTTTTGTCTTACTTTATAAAAGACTTGAAAATGGTAAATTCAAATGGCCAAGAGATGAATCTGAAGCACGAGAAATAACCCCTCAACAGTTCAGATGGCTGCTTGAAGGACTTTCTATCGTACAGCCTAAGACCATTCAGAAAAGTTATCCACAAGTTGTACTGTAAAGCCTTGATTTCATAGGAGAATGTGCCTGTTTATGGTATAATGGATATATGAAATGGAGGTGCTTTTGATGGCTGATTCTACTACAGGTACAGTTGAAAATTTAGCTTTGGTAATGGCTAATCTGTCACATTCTATTGAAGAATTGAAAGCTACAATTGCATCTTTGAACAGTACGATCGACAGTTTGAAAGCTGAAAATGAATACGTAAAAAACAACAATGAACTTTTACGTTAAGAAAATGCCTATTTAAAGAGAAAGTTGTTTGGTACGAAGAGTGAAAAGATAACACATTCTATGGATCAACTTTCTCTTTTTGATGAAGCAGAAAATGAATGTGAACCTGAACTGCTTGAAGATATCTCATATACCAGAGCCAAAAAGAAACAAAAAGGGAAAAATGATATCAAATTAGACAATCTCAAACATGTAAAAAAAGTTTATGATATTGATGAAAAAGACAGAGTATGTGATGAATGCGGTTCAAAGCTGTCTTATGTAGGTGAGGAATTTGTAAGACATGAAGTTGTTTATGAACCAGCCAAACTCTATGTAAAAGATATTTATCGAAAAACATATGAATGTCGAAACTGCAGAAAAAAGGAAAGGCAGTAATGCTTAAAGCAGGCACACCTCAACCAGTTGTTCCACATTCATATACATCGCCAAGTGTACTGTCGCAAGTGATCATCGATAAATATGTAAATCATATGCCACTATACAGACAGGAATCAGAATGGAAGCGATTAGGAATGGAACTGTCAAGAACGACAATGGCCAACTGGATCATCATTGCCGCCAAGGAATATTTCATTCCATTGGTGAACAGAATGCACGAACTGATGATGAAAGAATCACATATACATTGCGATGAAACACCAGTTCAGGTATTGAATGAACCAGGTAAGAAAGCTACTTCTAAATCATATATGTGGGTATATTCAAGTATCAAAGAAAGTAAAAGACCTGTTAAAGTATTTGATTACAGACCTGACAGAAAAGCAACTAACCCTCAAGAATTTTTGAAAGGGTTTGATGGTACTATCATCACTGATGGTTATTATGGATATAACCATATAGATGGTGTGACCAATGCCTACTGTTGGGCGCATGCCAGAAGGAGGTTCTATGATGCATTGCCTGTAGATATGAAGAATGCATCAGATACACTCGCAAATACAGCCGTTGAAAAAATAGCCAGACTGTTTGCGATAGAAAAACAAATCGAAACATTATCACCTGATAAAAAGGTAAAAGTACGCCAAGAAAAATCAAAGCCATTAGTTGATGACTTCTTTTTATGGTGTAAAGATAACCAAAACAAGGTGTTAACAGCTTCTAAGACGGGAAAAGCTATACAATATGCCTTGAATTACGAGGCAGGACTGCGTTCATTTTTAGAAGATGGTCTTGTACCTATGACAAATTCATTAGATGAACGTACAATCAGACCGTTTACAGTTGGCCGAAAGAACTGGCTGTTTTCAACTTCTACTAAAGGAGCCGAAGCAAGTGCAGCAGTCTTCAGCCTGATTGAAACGGCTAAAGCCAACAGACTTGATCCATATGATTATATTGAATTTATTCTGGATTATTTACCTCAACAAGATCTAGTTGAAGATCCAGAAAGACTGGACTGGTTCTTACCATGGAGTGAAGAGATAAAAGAAGCATTTGAAATAAAAGCCGACTAAATTGATCGTCATTATCGTATCAGTTCAATCGACTTTTTTAAATACACTATTTTATTTGGCGCTTACAATATACTTATTATAATCAAAAATGTATAATTCTTTATTAAAAGAGTGACAAACATAAATTTACGTATAAATTAGATTATTTCATTTAGATAAATGATATGTGTAATTAAAAGATGATGCGAATGAAATCATTTTTAAAACAGCAGCGTACTCCAATATTTATATTAAAATATGACTAAAAGATTTAGATAACTATCTAAAGAAAAGTGAAATCAATCTATTTTTTTAACAAGAATATAATTACTAAAAAAGCTTATCAAGATTAAAATATTACGAATGATTTTAAAAAAATAATACTAAAGATGCTGAAAATAAACTGAAAAGCATTTTCTTTTTGAAATAATAAAAATAAACGATTAGGAAAGTAGAAAATGAGTATTTTTGACTGTTCAGTATTTGTATTATTCCTTTTAGTTAAATTTGTAGAATTACAATAGAAAAACATTTATCATATAGTATATGATAATATAATTTAATTTGGAGGATTTTATGATAATTGATAAGAAAATATATACAGTGAATGATGTTATAAATAGAAATCTTTTAGATGATGATAGGGGATTTGTTTCTCAAAATATACTATCTCAGTTAAGAAATTTGGTGGAATATATTATTTTTCGTATATACATTGTAAAGGAAAAAAAAGATATTGATTTTAATTATGATGATATTGATAACGCAAAGAATTATATACGAACTATTGGAAAATATAATTTTTTAGGTAAATTTCATAATTTTTTACAAATGTCAGCATCACATTATACATTTGATGAGTACAATTCAGAGCAGCTCATGCTCAAATATTATTCTTTTTTGATGGATATTAAAAAGTTAATGAATGATGAATTTGATATGACAATTTTAGAAAATATATATAAATTTCCTCTTAAAGTAGAATCTGTTTTTTCAAATTATTATAAAGAAATTGCCAAATCAATTGACTCTAGAATAGCAATAAATAGGGAATTATCATATGATTCTTATTATGTACAAAATATAAAACCGTTTTATGTAAATGAAGAAAAATATTATGAAGTAACACTTATAAATGCTTTAGAAAATGCAAATAAATATGATAGAATAATTACTTTTACAAAAATAAATATAATGTCAAATTACTCAATTAAAATCGTTACTGAAAATACAACAATAAATGTTTTGGAAAATGATATCGAAATTACAATAATAACAAATTATCAAATTGCTATTAGACCTTGTGAATTAAATAACCTAAGCTATATATTAAATAATAAAATAAAAATTAATAGAGATAATGCAGAATATATTAAATTAATGAGTTTTATGACAGATACTAATATGAATCTGATAGAAATAATCGATTCCAATAACAAAACTTATAGAAATATAAGAGATAAAATATGTAAAAATATTCAAAAAGAACGAATTTTTTCAATATTAGATATTTGTAGAAATATTTCTATAAATAATAGTCCTGGAAAGAATGTAATAAGATATTTATTATACACAATGAATAATAAAGTTATTAAAAAACAATGGGGAGGAATATGTAGTAATCTTTCCAATTTATCTTTAGATAACGGGTGTATACCATTTGATAAGATGCCATTCTATTACTCTTTAAAAGGACATAATCCCAAAATAACAGATTTACTACAATGTATTAATTTAGCAGGAAGAGAACATGAAATCTTAGGTAGAAGAATAAAAAATAGTATAGAAACCAAAAAATTACTATACAATAATAAGAAAGATTTGAAATTAGATAACATAGATAAGTTAGTTCAACAATATAATGATTCATTATATTATAAGCATGAAGGTCCTAGAATAAATAATTATAAGGATTATTTATATATGAATTCTTATGTATATGATACATACAATATATTATCGAGTTTATTAGAACTATCTAAAATTGAAAATCATGATTATAAAAATAACGTTAATGAATGGTTGGATGAAATATCAATGGAAATAGATGATGAAAAAAAGAAAGAAATACTTTTGAATCTTTTTTGTAAATCGAGTGTTGGGATTATAACAGGTGCGGCAGGCACAGGTAAAACAACAATGATGAAATATATAGCTGAGTTTTTTTTGAATAAGAAAAAGATTTTTTTAGCTCAGACAAATACAGCTGTTGAAAATATGAAGCAAAAAATTAATGTTGATAATTCAATATTTGAAACTGTAAAGAAAAATACAAATAAGACACTTAAGTTATGTGATGTTTTATTTATTGATGAATGTAGTACGGTTTCTAATATAGATATGCAAATAATTTTAAGATATATAAAGTTTAAATATTTAGTTTTAGTTGGTGATGAAATGCAGATAGAGTCAATTAGATTTGGTAATTGGTTTTCATTATCTAAATATTTTATGCCTAAGTTTTGTTTATTTGAGTTAGATCATCCTTACAGAGCGATAAACAATACAAATTTAATGTTGTTATGGGATGCTGTGAGGCAAAAAAAAGATAATATAACTGAATTATTAGTTAGTTTTGATTGCTTATCAAATTTAAACCAATCTATATTTGATAAATACGCTAATGATGAAATAATTTTGTGTTTAAATTATGATGGATTGTATGGAATTAATAATATTAATAGAATTTTGCAAAATAATAATGAAAATCCAGAAATATTATGGGGAATAAAAAAATACAAAGTAGGAGATCCTATTTTATTCAGTGATACAAAGCGATATGAGCCAGCAATATATAATAATATAAAAGGAAAAATTGTAGAAATTGAAACAAGTGAAGAACAAATTATATTTTATATAGAGGTTTTCAAAAAAATAACTGATGAAGAGTGCGAACAAAGTAACATAGAATTAATAAGAAGAACAATTAATAATAATCCTATTATTAAAATAACGGTGAAAAAATATATTGATTATGATAATGATAATGAGGGATTAGAAATGATTGTTCCATTTCAAGTGGCTTATTCAATATCTATACATAAAGCACAAGGATTAGAATATAAATCAGTCAAAATAATAATAGCAGATGACGTTTATGAAAGTGTTACACATAATATTTTTTATACTGCTATTACAAGGACAACAGATCATTTAAAAATTTATTGGTCACCTGAAACTGGACAAAAGATAATTGAATCATTTAAGAAAAATAATAAAAATGAAGTTATAAGGGATGTTAATTTATTATCAAATCATATGGAACTAAAAAAACAGAAAAATAAATAGCATATAATATTTATATTGAGGTGAGAACATGTTTAATACAGATAAACCGATAGAAACAAATAACCAAGATTGTTTAAAAAGAACAAATTTTTCTAAACAGCTTGCAAAAGCAATATTAAATTATACAAAACAAGATAATTTTGTAATTAGTTTGTGTGGTAAATGGGGCTCTGGGAAAACTTCTATTATTAATATGGTTGTTGAAGAAATGGACGAGTTAACAAAAAATAAGGAAGATAAACCTATTATCATACAATTTAATCCATGGAATTATACAGACTCAGATCAACTTATTAGTCAATTTTTTTCAACTCTTCAAAATAAATTATTAAATTATAAATCAAATGAAAATTTAAAGAATATAGGGGATTTATTCCAAAATTATGGATCAATATTAGATTATACAAGATATATTCCCGTTGTGGGTAAGTATTTCAAACCTGTTAGAGGATTATTTAAAGGATTTGGAAAAAGTGCGGAAAACAAGTATTTAAAGGAAAATACTATTGAATTTCAAAAAGATAAAATTATTACTGCATTAAAAGAACAAAATCAAAAATTTATTATCATTATTGATGATATTGATCGGTTAACAAATTCACAAATAAGATCTATATTTCAATTAGTTAATAGTATTGCAGGTTTTCCTAATATGATTTATTTATTATCATTTGATAGAGAGGTAGTAACTCGTGCTTTAGGTGAAGTACAAAATTGTGATGGTAATGAATATCTTGAGAAGATTATCCAAGTTCCTTTTAATGTACCTGAAGCTAGTAAACAAATGGTTAATAATATTTTGATAGATAGAGTGGATAAAATATTGGAAAAAAATAATTATGCTATTAGCGAAGAAGATAATTCATACTGTGCAGATGTTATAAATAATAGCGTTTTACCTTTTATTGATAGCGTAAGAGATATTAATCGTATTTTGAATTCATTTGAATTTAAATATGGTTTTATGAAAAATGAAATACATCCGATAGATTTATTGGCAATTACAACATTACAGATATGTGTTCCAAATGTTTATTCATGGATTGAACAAAATAAACAAAATTTATTGGGAAATTCTTATGGAAATAATTTTTATAAAAATGATGAAATGAAAAAAAATTAAAGATGTTTTTTTAAAACAATGTGAATCATTATTTCCTAAAAATCCATTATTGATAGTTAATGTATTAAAGTCTTTATTTCCACAATTTGCAAAAATTTTTGGCGAAATATATTATGCAAGCGATCTTGCAAATGAATTGAGAAAGAAAAACAGAATAGCTTCCAGAGATAGATTTGATCGATACTTTAATCTATCTTTAGAAGATATTCAAATATCTAATGAAGTAATAAACCAAACAATTTATCATTATACTAAAGAGAAACTAGATGAGTATTTTAAATTACTTATTGAAAAGGATATTATTCAAGATTATTTAAGGGAATTACATTCGTATCTATCGGATATTTCATTTGAAAGAACTAAAGTATTAATTGAATCATTTATGAAATTATTATTATTAGATTTTTCAAATTGTACTAATCACAAGTATTTGTCATCTCCAAAATCGGCTATTTTTAATGTGATTATGGAATTATTTACAAATAATGAAGATAAACATGAAAACAGTGAATTTATAATATCATTAATAAATAATGCAAATAAAGAAGAAATTGGTATTTTATGTAATTTGGTTGAAATAATAGAGATTAGATTTGGTAGATTTAAAAATACATTAAAACGTAATATTAATTTGATTGATGAAAGTGATTTAGAATCGGTTGAATTAAGTATTTTAAATAAACTAGAAAAATTTTCACCAATAAGCAATTATCTTGAAAATGAAGATATTATTTCTATATATAAGGTGTGGGAGTTATTAAATGAAGAAAAACTAACAGATTACATAAAAAAATTATTAGAGCATTCTGAAAATGTTCCTAAACTATTATCTCTTTTTCTTGAAACTTATAATTCAACTAATGGTTATCATTGGCAATTTGATAATGAAGGATACTATAAATATATTTCAAGACAAGAAGCTTATAATAAAATTAAAAAATTAAAAGGATCAACTAAATTTAAAATGTTAGATAATAGATTCAAGGAAGTAGCAGTTGCTTTCTATTTGTGGTGCAATAAAGTTGATAAAGAAAAGAATTTAGAAAAAAGAGTTTTTGAAGAAGAAGTTAAAGAGGAAATCAAGATGTGGTAAAACAAGGAGGCATATAATGGAAGATACAGATCAATATTTAAAAGAATATTTAGGAATTAATGATATCTCTACAAATGATTGTGATTTTATTTACATAAATGAGAACAATAGCTATGAAAAATTTCAAATAGCACTTGCTAATTTTTATAACATTACAAAGATTCCATATTATAAAGACGGTGTAATGTTCCATGCTTGGAATAATTATCTTTTGACATTTGATTATAGATTTGAAGAACTTAAATCTTTATATGACTATGCTGAAAATAAGAATAATAAAAATGTTTGTAAATTTATTTCAGATTTTTTAACTTCCTATTATTTTTCTATAGAATCCGGCAGTTATAAAAAAGATTCTAAAATGAATGAAAAAATACAAAATAAATTCTTTAATAATTTTGAAAAGAGAGAATTTTATAAAAATGGAAAATATTTAAATGAAAGTATTGAATATTGTCTTGATTTTGTTAAAGGACAAGAAGAATATGATTTCTATGATTTACAAGATAGATTGTATAAATTAAAGTATCATAAAGACAATCCAAACTATCAAAAAATTATTGATAATGTTCTTGATAAAAATGAATATATCTCACATATAATTGAATTTGATTATGATATAAATAGTCACAAAGAAATTTATAATAAATATATTCTAAACAATATTACTGAATTTAAAGCAAATGGATATCTTTTTGATAATATTCTAAATTTGATGGAAGTTATGTATAGTGATAATAAAAGTAAAAATATTTTAGAAGAAAAGGTGTTTGTTGCTGTATTTAATGAATTAATAGAGGAATGTAATGAAATTATTACTTCAGTTAATCAAAAAATAGAAAATACAATGTTATTAATTGGTAATACAAATCAATTGCTTAAGGCCTTCAGTATACTTAAAAAGTTTTATACTTATTATGATAAATATAAAAGTGTATTTGAAGATTGTGTACAAACATTACTTTATTGTAAAAGAAGATGTTTAAAAGGTGAAAATGCAAATAAAGGATTGACAACAAATAGTAAAGAATTTGATATACCAGAAAAAACTATCGAGCAATTAAAAAATGATTTATCAGAAAGCTATCAACATATATTTAATTATTTACAAGTTGACTTTGATCAAGAAATGGAAAAAGCTTTAAAATCCTATTCAAACGCTCCTTTAATTTACCATGCTCAATATGCCAATATTAATCCTAATCAAGGTACTTACCTTTATTGGAATGATGTAAATGAAACTAAATTTTCTAATTATTTTAATAAAAAGGGAAAAGAATTAACGAAATCACTTTCTAGTGAATTAAGAAATAAATATTTTGGTAATTTCTATTATTTGATGTTAAGAAACTTAACATACATATTTGATTTTAGTGGAAATATTTTAGCCGGAATAATTAGGTCATTATCAGAAAATGAATTAGAAAACTATATTTGTGATATATTATTAGATGGTGAAAAAGATGTATATTTAAATGATTATGTTCTATGTACTTATTTAATATTAACTCTAGAAAGCATTATTTGTGATCAAATGGGAAAAGCCGGTTTAACATTTAAACCAACAAAAATGTTTTCAAATGTTGAATTTCTATTTGACCGTTTTAAAGATGATGATTTTTCTAGAAATACTTATATGTTTGTTAATTATGTTTTATATGATGAACATGGCTTAAAGTATCGAAATAACTTTATGCATGGAAATTTTATTCATAAAAAAGATCTTACAGTGGAATTACTATATGTATTTTCTTGTGTTATTGGGTTAATTTTAGTGGGTAAAAAAAATGCTTGATATTAAGAAAATAAGTAATAAGATTGATATTAATATTGATGATTCTTCATCTAAAACCTTAAAACAAAAGGAAATAAGTAATGAAAATCCCTTATATGAAGTGTTAAAAAATCAATATAGTGATTGGAAAAGTATTACAATGGTGGCGGTAGAACAAAGTAACAATAAATCAATTTTATTATATTTAATGTTTGTTACTGTAGAAATTTATATAAAAGCAGAATGTGTTAGATATTTCATGATTAAAAAATTAAATCAAGATATACCATATGTTACTTTTAATAATTTTGAACAACCATTTCGAGTGAATAGAATTTCTCATAGAGTGAATGATATTTTAAATGATATTAATGATAGCCAAGATAGTGATTTACTTTCAAATTTTGATAATCTTATAAAAATAAGAAGAGAATTAGAAAAATTAAAAGTAGATAAAATTATAAACAACGATGATACAGATTTGAGATATAATTGCAGCAAAAAGAATAACTTCTTATTGTTAAAAGAAGCAAATGTGATTTCTGATGATGAAAAAGAAAAAATAAGGGAGGTTCTTAAATATGTTATATGATGATTTTTTTCAAAAAGAACATTCAAAGGAATTGATGAATATTTTGCATGAAGATACAAGAAAGTTGTTTGAATCGGATAATATGGCTGTTTTATTTTATATGTTTCCATTGATTGAACGTTTAGCTGTAGAAATATTGGATATTACTTCTTTGGTGAATGTTGAAACAAAAAATCAAGGGACTATTCGTACTATTAATTCTATGTTACAAGATAAAGAAACAGAAAAAATATTTGGAAAAGAATTACATGATAATTTAAAAAAGTATTTTGCTGATGATGGATTAAGAAATCAATTAATGCACTATAATCCAAAAGAAAATAAGATAAGTACAAATATTAGTGATATAAGAGAAATAAAAGAGGTGGCTATAAATCTAGCACAACTATATGAAACTAAATTAGAAGAAACTGATGCGGTTTTGATAAAAAAATTAGAAAAGATAGTTTAATAAATAGTGAATAGAAAAATAATATACCATCAGTAATAATTATAGTAGTTTTAGGTACTCGAAAGACCGTATATAGTAATTTGGATACCTAATTTTACTATGTGATGATGTTGATAAGATTTATGAATATACAGCGTATCGATTTAATCGATTTTTAATACATTTTATTATTTATCACTGTAAGCGCCAAATAAAATAGTGGATAAAAATAAAGTACTCTAAGAACTACAATATAGAATGTGGAGACTCCATAAACTATATTGTAGTTTTTATATTCTCCAAAAACTATATGGAGTAGAAGAAAGAATATAGGATAGTACAGAAACTTATCAAAAATGAAAAATATAAATTCTGGTATTTTAAAATCAAGGAATGCAAGGAAAGTGGTCAGTAAATGACCTGATTGTACGTTCGACAAGAGAATCGATTATAAATAAAAGGAAAAATCAGGATTGTGCAATCCTCTAGAATATTACTTAAAATAGTTGAACTATCATTAGATGTACTGATATATAATTATACATATGTTTCCATAAGAAGGGCGAGATATTTATTCGTCTTAAAAAAACTTATCTATGAATTCTTCTTCCTCTTTATTTGACCATTGTACATCTGCAACTTCTTCAATGATTTCTTGATCAACTTCTTTATCTTCTTTATATGTTTTTTTTGATATTAAAGAAGATAGTTTTTGACCTGTATATGTAAAAACAATACAAAACAAGCTGATTACTAATAGAATATACAATTTGTTAGAACCATCTGTTATGTTTCCAAATAGATTTATTCCATATCCTATGATAATACAAATGAATGAAAACCTATTCATATAAATATCTTTTGCACATGATTGAAGTCTGTCTTTTTTGAGTAGTACTTTATTATTATCTTGTGCTTTAGGTATTTCTCCGCCAGCATAATAGATTAGAATAACTTTCTTTTCTACATTTCCCCAATAATTTATAATCAAACATACTGCACCTGCAATTTGTAAAGATATGGACAATATGTAAATCCATGTTTCACATGTAAATAGTTTTAAAATCGTATCCACTATATTATAGCTCATCTTTTGTATCCTCCTTAATATTTGTCTGTATAGGATGTATTATTAACTTTTCTAAAATAATCTGATTCATCAACAAAAAATTATTATTTACATTTTATGTTCATTTATAAAAATAATGGGGAGGTGTCCCCATCTTCAGTGACCAATGCCAATACAATGAATGCTATACAGTCCTACATAGTGCACGTAATATATCATTTCTATGACTAATTTTCAATAAATATTAAAATAATTAAAGAATACAGTTAAATTTTTTTATTAAAGTACTGTTATAAACAAATAATTATACCTTATTTCAAATAAGTTTATTTATAAAATTATTGAATAAAACCCAAAATATAGGTGTTTAAAATATTGGATAAAATGTAATTAAATTGATTTATATTATACTTAATATTGTAGGAGGATATAAGAAATGAGTTTAAAAGATAATGTTGTCTTGATGTATAGAAGTTATTTTCAAAGTGAAGGTTTTTATAGACCGAAAATTATAAAAGATTTTGAAATTATTGGAAAGACACACAAGAAACATATGATTGATATTTATTTTGAATTTATTCAAATGAACAATCTAGAAAGAACTATAATTCGTATTGTTGAAAATAAAGAAGTAACGGAAAACATTGTATGGAATTTTAGTAATGTATTAAAAGATCTACATTTTTTTGCAAAGGGGATTATATATTATAATAATTCTGTATCTAAGGAAGCAGTTAAATTTGCAAATACAAATCAAATAGCATTAATTAAATTTGATATTGAAACTGAGATTAGAAAATCTGCTATACACACATTGCAAAATTTATTACCTAATGAGGATATTGTTGGTGATCCGTTTTGGACAATCATGGAGATAACCAAAGAGGATGAAAAAAATACGGGATCTTATTATATAGAAGGTGCTATATTATTGTTTTTGTCAAAAAAACAAGCAGATAAATATTGTGAAAAAAAGAAGAATTTAAGGGTATTTGGAATTTCACAAAATCTTTTAAAAATATTGATTGGTTTCAGAGAAAAGGACATGTCCCCTGATATTGCATTAGTACTACCTGAATTTGAACAAACGGGAAAAGGAATTTTATTGAAGGAGCCAATAACTCCAGATATATTAAGAAAAATGTATGTAAGAAAAGATAAATTATAATAAATAATTCAAATTATTAAGATGAAAGGGGTATAAAAATGCTAAATTATAAAAAAGGCATGGAGTTTGAAAATGTTATTGAAAAAATATATAAGTTTATAGCGAGTAATGAACGTATGAATGTGAGAATTGATAGAAATGTTTCTATGATAGGAAGAGATGAAACTAGAAATGAAATAGATATTCTATTTTCTTACGAACATCTTGGAACAAACTATAGGGTGGCTGTAGAGTGTAAAAACTGGAAGAATCCAATTAATAAAAAAGAATTGAATAATTTTGCTGCTAAATTGGAAACAATAGGAAATATAAATGGCGTTTTTATTTCAGCTGATAGCTATTTTCAAGATGGAGCAAAAAAGGTATCAGAGTTTAAAGGAATTAAGTTGATAAAATTTAGTGAGCTTAATAAGATTGTTGAGGGATTTGAGGGAGAGTACATGGTACCAGATTATAAAACAATTGGTGATCCGTTTTGGACATTTATGAATAAAAATGGAACTAATATGATTGAGCAAAATTTATTTTTAAGAGATGGTATTTTACTTTTTGAAAGTAAATATTGTGCACAGGAATTTCAAAAGTTATACTTAAATAATCATGGAAAAAATATAGAACTTGTTGGCGTTTCACAAAATCATTTAAAAGAAATCATATGTTTAAAAAAACAGTTTAATAAAATTAAAGTACAAATGTTTAACCCATATGCGTATATTTTAAAAAATCAAAATAATCATTTTTGGAATTTAGATATTGAAGATCTTCAAATGTATGTGCGATAAATATAAGTATGAGATAAAAATGTAGCTTACTATGAGCTACAATATATAATAAAAAACCATATTATATCTGTTATTTTTTAATTAAGATAATTAAAGAACGCAAAGAAAGTGTAGGACCTAAATAAACATTGATGTAGAAAAAAATGTATAAGTATGTACTAAGAAATAAAGCATTTTAATATTTTAAATAGCATAAATAAGTTGATTATTAAATTTTGATGTTATTGTTACATTATTTCACGTTTAAGCCAACAATTTTTAAATTTATAGTACTTATGATATATTTGATTAAAAAGCAACTAAATTTTTTAAGATTTAGGGTAAACATACTATGATTATGGAGGAATATTATGTACTACTATACAAATGAAAAAAGAAAAAAAGAAGACTTATGTAATATTTGTGGTAAATATAAGCGACTAACATGGGATCATGTTCCACCAAAATGTTGCAATAATCACTATCCAATAAAAACTAATCCTTGGACTAATGGAATGCCTCAAGAATCTAAATATGCAAAAAAATATCAAAATGGAATTAGATTTAGATCATTATGTGAAGAGTGTAATAATAAAATATTAGGTGCTAATTTTGATATTATATTGGAAGAATTTTCAAATCAAATAATTCAAAAGATGAATAATTCATCGTCTATTGTGAAGATTCCTATAAAAGTTAATAGATTATGCAGAGCAATATGTGGGCATATCTTAGCAACAAAGAATTATTATGATAATGAAAGTTTAATAGATAAGGAATTAAGAAAATATGTACTAGATGAAAAAGAGTTACCTCCTAAAGGAATGTCGTTGTTATATTGGGTTTATCCCTATTCTACAATAATAATAATGAGGGATTTTTGTGCTTGTTCAATATATAATAAATATGAATTTCCTAAGGGAATGCTAAGTATTGTGAATTCTTTTCCATGTGCTTATATCATTTCTACCGAAAAAGAAGAATGTGGGTTATTTGATTTATTTAATGTGTGTAGTAGTGATATTGATGAAGTTGTTGAGCTATCAGTTAATTGTAGAAGTTGTTATTTTCCTAATTCAAAGCACTTACGCCCGTTTGAGTGGCCTTGTAATATATCAGACGAGAAGGATGGTGCAGCATTTGTGTTGGGTGTAAAAAAGAATATAGATGATTCAAAAATTGCTGTACATTCATTAGAAAGTGTAAACAAAATTATAGAAAAAAATAATATCAGTAAAAAGTGGTGAAAAATTTTCATACATCGATGTTATCTTGAATGGTTCATTTTTATATGCAAAACTATATATCATAATATTATATGAAAAATCATAACTATTAAAAAAAGAAGATACCTATATATTATTTTAATTATTGACTAAATAATATATAGGTTTTTGACTTTAAGAATATGAAAAAGGATTTATTGAAATAACAAAATAGATATCAAAAAATACCCCAAAAAGTTAACATCCAAAAGTAAAAGTAATAAATAATCATTTTCAAATAATGAGATTATGAGTATCTAAAAACGATAAAAGAATGCAAAAAAGAACCAAGGCTATATGTCTAGGTTCTTTTTCATCCTTTTCGGACATCTCTATACTAGAGTATCATATGAGTATAGATTGTCAATTTGAATTTTTATAGGATTTTAATGATTTATTATGTACTATTTTTTTGGTGGTTCACTACGTCTAATTTTCCCATCAGATCCAATATGTAAAATTGCTTTACAATTTTTGTTTCGACAGGTAGTTTGTGTTCCACATGGTGAAGGAAATGTAGCTTCACAATATGGACATTTGACAGTTGTTGGCATTATATTTTTCCTCCTATCAGTACTGAATTTCTAATAAAATTATATCATTAAAATTTTATTTTCAACAGGGATTTGAAAGATTTTACTTTTTTATAATTATTTGAAGGGTAATGTGTTTTTAGTAAAGAATTATTTAAATCAAAGTTGAGGGCGATTTTGATTTTTAAGATAGGCATTTGTTTGAACTCTCACTTTATAAAAATTTGCTAAAGCATCTTCTCTAAACTGAAGACTTTCTGGTGTATCACCAAAAAAACTAATATACCATTGATCTACTATTTTTAAAAACCAATTTGTTTGTGGTAATTGCCCTTGGGCAATCACAAAAGTTGTAAAATCATTTTTGGTTCCTTGATAAATACCAGGTGCTTTTATTTTAACACCTTTTTTTATAAAAAACTGATCTATCTTTTGATAACAAGCATCTATATCAATATTATTTCTTTTAGTTTTTTCTTCACTTAAATAGATTTCCATCAACATTTCTTACCATCTCCTTTTCCTAACTTAAAGTTATTATCAATAGTATATCACCCTTCATAAATATATACGCCAAAATTTTCTGTTTTTCTTTTTTTATTTCAATTTTTAAACTAAAATAAACTCTATAAGAGAAATATTTTTGATTTTTACATAAAAGATTTTACATTTTGCTAAAAAAATAGGAATAAATGAGAGTTTGTGCTATACTAACATTGAGTAACAATGGGGAGGAGTGAGATAGAATGAAGAAAATATTCATAGGAATATTCACAATAGCGTTAGTTGGAGCCTTAGTTGTCGATGCAGGGGCAGAAGGTAATGATGCTTCTACAAAAGAATTTGATGCTACAGAAGATTATTTTGTCAACTTGGATGAGGAAGGAAATCCAATTGTTGTAGATATTGACGACACTTTTGATAAAAAAGAATATCAAGAAAGTTTAAAAGAAACAGAGGATTCAGTTGTTCCAGAAGAATCAACAACTGAAGAAAATGATTCAACTTCAGATGAAGAAGTAAAAACAGAAGCCCTTTTAAAATCAAAGAAAACAATTAGTTCAAGAGACTTAGTTAAAACAACAAGTTCTCAAAATGAACATATCGTTCGTTTTAAAACAGTAGCTGAACTTGGAGGAAATACAGTAACTTATACAGAAGCTGATACTGGAAGACAAGGATATATTAGTACGAACTCATCAAATGATGCAGCCTTTATTTCTAATAATGGAAGTACAATTACATGTAAATTGGGTGGCGTCGTAATGAATGTTCCAGCAAGTAGTGTTAAAAGAATAGATTCTTATACGACTGGAAATGTTTCTTACTATTATGCAAGTAATGGAAGATTCTTCCATAGATATTCATATATCTCAGGTTCTTCTATTGCAATGTCATCTTGTCGTGTAGGAAATCAACCAAGCTATATTAATGCTAATACAAGCTACTATAGTTACGATGGACATTATTTCTATAATTCATTTTCAAAAATGATTTCAGATTATCGAAATAATAGTCATGGTAGCGCCGTTAATGCAAGTAATCCTTATTATAGCTATTATCAATACTTATCATTAAGATCTCAAACAACATTTAATGCTAATGATTTAAATAGTAGAACACAAAGTTATTTAAATTCTACCGGACGCTCTTCTAATATAATAAATCAAGGACAAACATTCATTGATAATCAAAATACATATGGTATTAATGCAGGATTAATGTATGGGGTGGCTTATAATGAATCTGCAGCAGGTACAAGTACGATTGCTAAAACTAAAAACAATATCTTTGGGTTAAATGCTGTAGATAAATCCCCTAGTCAAAGTGCTAATTATTTTTCAAGTGTTAATCAATGTATTAAAGAATTTGCCTATAACTGGATGTCAAAAGGTTATTTAAGCGGAAATGATTCACGTTATCGTGGCCCTCATTTAGGAGATAAGCATAGTGGAATCAATGTTAAATATGCCTCAGATGCTTATTGGGGAGAAAAAGCAGCCGCACAAAGTTATTATATGTCAGATAGCGTAACTTCAGATTATAAACATTATAATATTGCAATCTCATCATCAACTGAATTATCTCTTTATAGAGATGCCAATACATCAAAACGTCTTTATACTTCAGGTGTTGTAGGATCAGGTAAAAAAGGATATCTTTACGATTACCCAGTTCTTGTTCTTGAAACATCAGGAAGCTATTATAAAGTTCAATCTGACATGCCTCTAAATGGAGATAGAACATCAAGAAACGTTGCAGGAACATATGATTTTAGTAGAGATGTTGTGTATGGACAAACACAATACCTTTCAATGGTATCTACTGGTGGAACGTATACACCACCAAATAATAATACAACAACTTACTTACCAGGAGATGTTAATGGAGATGGAAAAGTAAGTGCCTTAGATTACATGAAAATAAAAAATCATATCATGGGTACAAGTCCTTTAACAGGAGATATGCTTGCCAGAGCAGATGTTAATGGAGATGGAAAAGTAAGTGCCTTAGATTACATGAAAATAAAAAAT
>JAUNWT010000023.1:20554-30071 GCA_030540195.1 Bacillota bacterium
CATATTATGGGAACAAGTAAACTATTCTAATAGGAGGTAAGAGATGAAAAAGAAATTTAAAGTTATTTTATCAAGTATCGCATTTTTAATGACGATATCCTTATTACAATTACCTGTTTATGCAGCTGGTTTTTCAGTAAGTAAGAGCGCTTCATCTGTTGCACCAGGTGGAACATTTACTGTTTCTGTAAGTGTTTCAGGAGAAGGAAGATTTAACTTTTCAGCTTCTAATGGAACGGTTTCAAGTAGTTCGCAATGGATTGCAGGAAGTGGATCAATTTCTGTTAAAGCAGGAAGTTCTGGAACAGTAACTGTATCAGTAACGGCATCTGATGTTTCAGCAAGTGATGGAGAAACGGTTATTTCGGGTACGCATTCTGTTTCAGTAGCTATTAATGCTCCTGCAAGTGGTGGTAATACTACTAACTCTAACAATTCAAATTCAGGAAGTACTACAAATAATACAGATACAACAACGCAACAAACAGAAGAAAAGAAAGAAGAAACAAAAAAATCAAATGTTAATACATTAGCTTCATTAACAGTAAGTGCTGGTGAATTATCACCTGCCTTTGATGGAAATAATACAAATTATGAAGTTAATGTAGATGCGAAAGTGACATCTATAACTATTGATGCTAAAGCTACAGATGCTAAAGCTTCTGTTTCAGGAACAGGAGAACATGCATTACAAGTTGGTGCTAATACTTTACAAGTTGTATGTAAAGCAGAAGATGGAAGTACGAAAACATATACGATTACAGTCAATGTAGATGAAACACCTCAAGTTTATTTAAAACTTAATAAACAAAAATTAGGGGTTGTAAGAAATGTTAAAGATTTAGGTGTTCCTGAATCTTTTGAAGCAACAACAATTAAAATTGATGGAAATGAAGTCACAGCTTATCATAGTAATAATATGAATAAAACAATTCTTTATTTAGTAAATGAAAAAGGTGAAAAGAATTTCTATCTTTATGATGAAAAAGAAGGGGTTATTTCAATCTTTATACCGGTTACTGTTTTAGGAAGAAATGTTTATATTATTGATGTTAAAAAAAATGATGTAAAAGTTGATCATACAAAATTTAATAAGATTCAAATTGATAACAATACCTTTGAAGGTTGGACATTTACAGATGATAAAAATTATTCTTTGATCATGGTTATGAATCAAAAAGGTGAAAAGGTTATTTATCAATATGAAGCAACTGAAAATACTTTACAACTCTATCATCAAGTTAAACAAGAACAATCAAATCAACCAAAGCAACAAAAACATATTATGACCTATGTTTTTGCAGCAACAACAGTTGTCTTTGCTTTGATTTCACTTGTTTTAATTCGTTATTTCTTTATTCATAAAAAATCATTAAAATAATTAAATATGATTTATGATCCTAGGTTATTTATGATAACTTAGGATTTTTTTATACAAAATCTCAAGTTTTAATAGTTCACTTGAGATTTTATAAAATAATGAAAATGTATGATTAATTAAAATGATTTTTAATACTTTGATAATAATATAGAGCTTTTTATTTCAATGTCATTTATGAGTGAAAATTAAATGATATTGAATTTTAATGAAAAGTGAATGATAGAATATTGACAAAATCCTATCATCGATCTAAAATAATGATAGGAATTTTAAAAAATACTATCATTATTGGCGGTGAGATGATGGAAAAAGATAGTATTCTTAGTAAAAAAGAAATTTCAAATTATTTAAGAGAAGTTAAAGAAGCTATAAATTCTGGAAAATATAGTTTTTCAAATAGAGAAAAGAATAAAAAGTTGTTTTTAGATTATATTATAAACGAAAAGGAAAGAATACAGATTATACGTGATTTAGATGTAGATGATTTTTGTGGAATTAGAAATAATAATCATAAAGATTATCTAGAAGAAAAGCTATATGTTTTTTCAAAAAAAGTGAAATTAATTAAAAGATTTGAATCTAGTGAAGAAAATGTAGAACTATATATAAAGTTTAATAAATTGGATAATGGTTTTTGCTTTGTAATATCATTCCATGAGTTAGAATATCCTATAAAAAAATATTTCAAGTAACATTACGAAGCGGAGGAATAAAAATGAATAAAATAATTTTTTGTCCAGAGTGTAGAGAATACGTGGACTATATAGTAAAAAAAGAAAAAAGAAAGTATACGATAAGAGAAAAAGAATATAATTTTAATATTACTGCAGCCTACTGTGAAAATTGTGGAGAAGAACTCGATATTCCAGGATTATTGGATTTACAAATGAAAGAAATAGATAAACAGTATAGAGAAGAAGAAGGTATTGTTTCAATTAATGACATTGAAAAATTAATGTCTTTGTATGATATAGGTAAAGCACCATTATCTTTGGCTTTAGGTTTTGGGGAAATTACAATTACACGTTATTTGAAAGGACAAGTTCCTTCTAAAGATTATTCTCATATTATTAATTGTGCTTTACATTCTCCAAAATATATGATGAATAAATTAAATGAAAATAAAAATAAGATTGGTTTGAATGCCTATGAAAAATCAAAAGCGAGAGCAACATATTTAGAAAATATATTTAATATCTCACCTAAATTATTAGCGGTAATTTCATACATTTTTGAAGAAACATTAGAAATTACGCCACTAGCTTTACAAAAACTACTTTATTTTATACAGGGTATTTATATAGCTTTATATGATATTCCTTTATTTGAGGAAGATTGTTATGCTTGGGTACATGGACCGGTCTATGATACTGTATATAATTTGTTTAAAGAATTTAAATATAATCCAATAGATGATAATCGTTTTATAATTGTTAAAAATCGTTTTGTAGAATTATCTAATCGTGAACAAAAAGTAATTCAATTAGTACTTAATACTTTTGGAAATTATAGTGGAAAAATTTTGGAAAATATCACACATAGAGAGAAACCATGGATCGAATCTAGAAAAGGTTATTCGCCGTTAGAACCATCAAACAGTTTGATTAGTAAAGAACAGATGAAGAAATATTTTAAAGATATTGATAAAGAGTATGGGTTAAGCAGTTTAGATGGAGTAAATAAGTATATTCATAAACAAATTAAATTTGAGTAGATATATTATTATAAGATAATTTAATTTTTATAGGAAAGTCATCTAACAAGATGACTTTTTATTTTTTTTTCTATATAATGAGACAAGAGGTGAAAGATAGAATGAAACAATATTTAGATATGTGTCAATATATATTAGAAAACGGACAAGATCGTGATGATCGTACAGGAACAGGAACAAGAAGTGTTTTTGGATATCAAACACGTTATGATCTTACAGATGGTTTTCCTTTACTTACGACAAAGAAAATGTTTTTAAGACCAATTGCAGAAGAACTTTTATGGTTTATTAAAGGAGATACAAACATTAAATATCTTGTAGATCGTAATGTTAAAATTTGGAATGAATGGCCTTATGAAGCATTTAAGAAAAGTGAAGATTTTCATGGTGAAACTTTAGAAGAATTTGTCGCAAAAATCAAAGAATTACCTGCTGATGATCCTTTTGTAGTCAAATATGGAGAATTAGGACCTGTTTATGGTAGACAATGGCGTAATTTTAATAATGAAGGTGTTGATCAAGTGGCTAAACTAGTAGACTCTTTAAAAAACAATCCATTTTCAAGAAGACATATTATTTGTGCATGGAATCCAGCAGAAGTTGATGAAATGGCACTTCCACCATGTCATGCCTTCTTACAATTCTATGTAAGTAATGATAAAAAATATTTAAGTTGTCAACTTTATCAAAGAAGTGCAGATACTTTTTTAGGTGTACCATTTAATATTGCTTCTTATGCTTTATTTACAGCTATGCTTGCTCAAGTATGTGGTTACAAACCAAAGGAATTTGTGCATACTATTGGAGATGCTCATATTTATAAAGATCATTTTGATGTCGTGAAGGAACAAATTTCAAGAACACCTTATCCAAAATGTCAACTTGTTTTAAATCCTGAAGTTAAATCAATTTTTGATTTTACTATTGATGACATTAAGATTGAAAATTATCAATCTCATGGAAAACTTGTGGGAAAGGTGAGTGTCTAATGATTTCAATAATTGTAGCGACAGATGATGAGTTATTAATTGGTAAAAAAGATTCAAAGAATGGAATGCCTTGGCATAATAAAGAAGACCTTCAACACTTTAAACAAACAACGCTAAATAAAACAATTTTAATGGGAAAAACAACTTATCTTGCAATTGGAAGACCACTTCCAAATAGAAAAACAATTGTTGTAACAAAAAGTGGATTAGAAGATGATCGTGTTGAAGTAAGAAATGATTTAATTGAAGTTATTCAAGAATATAAAGATAGAAAGGAAGATCTTTATATTTCTGGAGGAGCATCTATTTATAAACAAGCTTTACCTTATGTTGATGAATTGATTATTTCAAGAATACCAGGTAAACATACGGGAGAAACTTATTTTCCAAGTTTTAAAGAATATAATTTTCAATTAGAAAAAGAAACACAAATGGAAACATTTGTCTTACAAATCTATAAAAAGGGATGATGATATGAAAAGAATTATTTTAGTTGTCTTAAGATGTATTTTTAAACTTCCTTATTGGTGGTTCTATAAATTAAAACAATATCAAAATAGAGAAAAATATCCAACAATTGATGAAGGTTATCAATTTATACATAACGTTGCTAATGAAATCGTAAAAAAAGCAAGAGTTGATTTAAAATGTTATGGTTTAGAAAACTTACCAAAAGAAAATGGGTATCTTATTGCTCCCAATCATCAAGGCTTATTTGATATTGTAGCACTTTTTAAAACAGATAAGACACCAACAAAATTTGTCTTAAAAAAAGAATTGGCTTCAACGATCTTAATTAAGGATGTTGTAAAAACATTAGAATACTATTCATTAGATCGTAGTAGTATTCGAGATGGAGCAAAAATGGTTAAAAATGTTTCTAAAGAAATTAGTGAAGGAACAAACTATGTCATCTTCTCTGAAGGAACACGTTCTAAAGAAGGAAATACTATGGGAGAATTTAAAGGTGGAACCTTTAAAATTGCCTTGAAAACACATTGTCCAATTGTTCCAGTTGCAATGATTGATTGTTATCAAGTCTTTGATAATAATACAATTAAACCTGTAACAGCTCAAATTCATTATTTAAAACCAATTGAATATGAAGAATACAAAGATTTAAAAACCAATGAAATTGCTTCACTTGTACAAAGTCGTATTCAAGCATGTATGGATGAGGTTTTAAAATAATGTTTATTAACGTTAATAATATTCGTTTATATTACGAAAAGAAAGGAGAGGGGAACCCTCTCATTCTTTTACACGGAAATGAAGAAAATCACTTTATCTTTGATGAAGCGGTTGAAAAATTAAAAAAGTATTATACAGTTTATACCATTGATTCAAGAGGACATGGACAAAGTGAAAAAGTCAAAGAATATCATTATCAAGATATGGCAAATGATATCAAAGACTTTATCAAGCAACTTGATTTAAAAAATGTCACTTTAATGGGAAGTAGTGATGGGGCTATCATTGGTTTACTTGTATCAAGTGATGAACCAGAACTGATAGAAAATCTTATTCTTGCAGGAGTCAATGTTAAACCAAATGGTGTGATTGATGAAGTCTATCAAGATATGAAAAGACAATATCAAAAAACGAAGAATCCTCTTATTAAATTGATGTTAGAAGAACCTCATATTTCTAACAAACAATTACATCAAATAAAAGCAAAAACGCTTCTTTTAGCGGGAAGGAATGATTTAATTAAATTAGATCATATTGAACGTATTTCTAACCATATTGATAACAGCGAGTTTGTTATTTTAGATGGCGAAGATCATAGTAGCTATGTTATTCATAATGATAAAATTGCAAGTATCATTATTCAATATTTCATAAAAGAAAGGCACTTTTTATAAGAAGTGCTTTTTTAATATAATGTGCGGAAGAATATTAAAATATATTTGATAAACTTCCGCATATTATTTATAATTAGTGTATATAATAATATAAGGAGGGTGCTTATGAAAACATGTAAAGAAATGGCTAAAGTATGGAATGTTTCAGTAAGGACTGTAACATCTCTTTGCAGAGCGGGGAAAATCCCTGGAGCTATCAAATTTGAAAGAACTTGGCAAATTCCTGATGATGCTAGAAAACCGGCAGATGGGCGTATTACAACGGGAAAATATATAAAAAAGTATAGAACCGAAAAGAAAAAACTTCCGATAGGTATTTCAGATTATATAAGAGCCCAAGAAGGATATTATTATGTTGATAAGACATTGCTCATTAAAGAATTTTTAGATTCAAAGCCCCTTGTTTCTTTGTTTACAAGACCAAGACGTTTTGGAAAAACACTTAATATGGATATGTTAAGAGTTTTTTTTGAAAAAACGAATAAAGATACGAGTCACTATTTTTATGATAAAGAGATTTGGAAGTGTGGAAAACAATATCAAGAACACCAAGGGAAATATCCTGTTATTTTTTTAACTTTCAAGGATGTAAAATTTGATACATGGGAATTTACCCTTGATAAAATGAGAAGCCTTTTACAAGTAGAATATGGTAGACATAGTGAATTGTTAGAAAGTGCTTACATTCAAAAATATGAAAAAGATTATTTTTTAAAAATATTAGAAAATAGAGCAACAGAAGTTGATCTGACATTATCTTTAGAAAATTTATCAAGAATGTTAACAGAACATTATCATCAAGCACCTATCATTATTATTGATGAATATGATACTCCTATTCAAGAAGGATACTCTAAAGATTTCTATGATGAAATTATCAATTTTATGAGAAATTTCTTTTCTGGTGCATTTAAAGATAATAGATATTTATCTTATGGTTTTTTAACGGGAATTCTTCGAATTGCGCAGGAAAGTATTTTTAGTGGTTTGAATAATTTGACAGTCAATACAATTATGGATGAAGAATATGATCAGTATTTCGGCTTTACAAATGAGGAAGTTCATGAAATGTTAGAATATTATGATGCTTTAGATGAAGAAGCTGAACTTCAAAATTGGTATGATGGTTATTTGTTTGGAAATGTTGAAATATATAATCCATGGTCTGTTATTAACTATATCTACAAAGGATGTTTACCACAAGCGTATTGGGTAAATACTGGAAGAAATGAAATATTAGAAGATGTTTTAAAAAATGCAACAGAGGATATTATTGAAAAGCTCTACGATCTTTTAATGAATCAAAGAGTTGTTGCACGTATTGATCAAAATGTTGTTTATCGTTCTTTGTTAGAAGATCCGGCAAATGTTTACAGTTTATTACTTATGGCAGGGTATTTAAAAATAGTCACAAAGCAATTACAAATAGATGGTTCTTATTTATGTGAAATTGCTATTCCTAATAGAGAAATTACTACAGTTTATAAAAGTGAAATTTTATCTTATTTCTTACAAAGGGGAACAATTACACAAACAACAGCAAATAAAATTGCAGAAAGTCTTTATATGATGGATATGAAAAAATTACAAATTTCATTAAAAGAATATATAGACAAATCAATAAGTTATCATGATTATAGTGCAGAAGGCTTTTATCATGGACTCGTCCTTGGCTTAGTTGCTTTGATGGATAATCAATATAAAATACGTTCCAATAGAGAATCAGGAGATGGGCGTTATGATATAAGTCTTATTCCTAGAGTAGAAAAATATCCTGGTATTATTATGGAGTTAAAATGGAAAAAAGGATTGAATGAAGAAGAACTACAAACACTCGCAAAACAAGCGTTAAATCAAATTGATGAAAATAGATATGATATTGAAATGAAAGAAGAAACAGATCATATTATCAAATTAGGAATTGCTTTTTCTGGTAAAAAAATAAAAATTGTTTCTAAACACTAAAACCGAATCTATTTGATGATTCGGTTTTATAATGTGTGCCGGGCATGGCACTAATTCAGTTGGAGATAAACCAACCACAGGTATTTACCGCCAAGTGTAATGAACCACAAGTCGTTGTCAGTGATGGTAAGGATGAAGGAAGTGGTGTAGTGATTCTTTTGAGCGTACGAACAGAAACTTGATATAAGGCTAAATGGTGGATGAGATTGCATTTCAAATCGAAGTCCAAAGGGTAAACGTAAAACCAAGACAGTAAATCAAGACGTTGTAAAAGAAAGAGGATTAGTGAATTACCCCGGGAGGTCTTGTGAACAACGAATTCCAGTAAACTTTAAAAACAGTAATGGTACCGTTGGTCGAAAAAGGTTTGTCACAAGAAGTCAGCTGAGGTCGTAGTAGGTAGGACACACAATACTGAAGGACCTAATGTTTATATGATGTTTACTCATCATAAGCAATGTTTGAACAGTTCGAAATTGAGAATAGTCTCGTAATTGGAAATCGTAATTCCATGGAGATGAAGGTAGAGGGAATGATTTCAAATATATTTACAAGTGAAGGGAGAAACAACAACATGAAATTAATTGAAGTGATATTAGATGACGAAAATCTAAATGAAGCAGTTAAGAGGGTCAAGAGTAATAAAGGTGTAGCGGGAGTTGATAAAATGACCGTTTATGAAATTGATGCATATTTTCAAAACAATAAAGAAAGAATTAAAAAGGAAATACTGGAAAAGAAATATAGACCTCAACCGGTCAAAAGAGTTTATATACCAAAATCAAACGGAAAGAAAAGACCATTAGGAATACCAACAGTCATGGATAGGGTTATACAACAAGCGATTGCGCAAGTACTGATGAAAATCTATGATGATAAATTCAGTGACAACAGTTTTGGATTTAGACCAAATAGAAGTGCACATGATGCTTTGGAAAGAACTCTAGAATATCTAAATGAAGGTTGTGAATGGGTCATTGACATGGATATAGAGGCTTACTTTGACACGGTCAATCATGACAAATTAATTTCAATACTTAGGGAAGAAGTAAAGGACGCAACAACACTTCATCTTATAAGGAAATTCTTGCAGGCAGGAATCATGGAAAAGGGATTAGTTAAGCCTAATATCATTGGAATGCCTCAGGGAGGACCGCTAAGTCCAATACTATCAAATATCTATCTAGATAAATTTGATAAGGAACTAGAAAGTAGAGGACTAAGATTTGTAAGATATGCGGATGATTCCAATATCTTTGTAAAGAGTGAGATGAGTGCCAATAGAGTAATGAAGTCTGTTACTTCATGGCTAGAAAGAAAACTGTTTTTAAAAGTAAGTGCAACCAAGACAAAAGTTGTACGACCAACGAAAAGTAATTTTCTAGGTTTCACCTATATTAAAATGAATGACAAATGGGAATGCAAACCAACACATAAAAGTAAGATGAGCCTTTATGACAAATGTCGAAAAGAACTTATAAGAAAGAAGTGTATTGCACGTTCCAATGCCATCACTTTTACAAGAATAAATCAAATAATAAGAGGATGGATTGGTACTATGTCAAGATTTCGGACAACTTAAATGTAAGAAATATTTGTAGTA
>JAUNWT010000119.1 GCA_030540195.1 Bacillota bacterium
TAAACTAAATGAAATATTTCAGTTTAACTGGTACTTTTTCTTGACGTAGTACCATCATGATAAAAATCCAAATGATCATCAGCAAAGAAAAAATCATTCATTTCACTT
This sequence comes from Bacillota bacterium, assembly GCA_030540195.1. Taxonomy (GTDB): domain Bacteria; phylum Bacillota_I; class Bacilli_A; order Erysipelotrichales; family Coprobacillaceae; genus Faecalibacillus. Next base: position 109 of record JAUNWT010000119.1, read on the forward strand.
TTAATTTCTTTTTGCATAATACGACTCATAAAAAATTCACTCCTTGTGTTTAATTTCATTATAAATGAACATAATGAACTTGAGGTGAAATTTATGAAAAAATTAATAATTTTTCTTTTAATACTTATGAACCTAACAACAGTCACAGCCGTTAGCAAAACACCCAAATATAAAATCATTGCATCATCCTATAATCAAGAAGATATCGAAGAAATGTATGAAGTTAAAGATAAACTCATACAAAGCTATAAGAAATGGGTTAGAGGTGTTGATGATGTCCATCAAGTATTAGCTGATCATCAAAAAGTATTTAATGCGAAGTATTACAATGGTCTCTATACCATTGTCTTAGGCGAAGGAAAAGGAAAAACACTCGAAGGGAAACTCCAAGTATCTTATTGTACATCAAGTAAAGAAATTCATAAAAAATCGTGGTTAGCAAGTATGTTTTCTTAATGATGACTAATAATTAAGAAAATGATACATACTATATAAAGAAAGAAGGTGTCATTATTGTTGAAAGAATTTGATGAACAAGCACAAAAAGCAATTGTTGTGGCAGAAAGCATTTCTTTTGATTTTGGACATCAAAACGTTGGAAGTGAACATCTACTTCTCTCTTTACTAAAAATGCATGACAATCAACTAAAAAGACTCTTAAAAAAATATAAAGTAAATGAAGAAGTTGTAGAAGAAGATATAAAAAGGTTGTTTGGAACAAGTGAAGATCAACCTTTTTATATGGAATATAGCCAGAGCGTCAAAAAAATTCTAGAAAGAAGTATGGAAGAAGCCCAAAAGAAAAAACAAGATCAAGTAACACTTAATTTACTTACGATCTCGCTTCTTAAAGAAAAAGAATCTGTGGCTTATGAAATCCTTCAAAAGTATCATGTTGATGTAGAAGAACTCATTTATCTCTTACAAGAAAAATCAGCTTTTGAAACACCTTTAGATCAAATATCAACACTTGTAAACATCAATAAAAAAGTAAAAAATAAAAAATATAAAATTATAGGAAGAGAAAACGAAATCGAACAAATATGTACCATCCTCTCCAAAAAAGAAAAAAACAACGTGCTTATCATTGGTGAAGCTGGTGTAGGAAAATCTGCAATTGTTGAAAAACTTGCCATGATGATCAACCAGCATCAAGTAGTAGACTCACTAAAAAACAAAATTATCTATGAACTCTCTTTATCTTCTCTTGTTGCTGGAACAAAATATCGAGGAGAATTTGAAGAAAAATTCAAGAAAATCATTGATAAAGTAAAAAATTTAGACAATGTTATTATATTTATTGATGAAATTCATAATGTCATAGGAGCAGGAGGAGCAGAAGGGGCGATTGATGCCTCAAACATCTTAAAACCCTATCTTGCTAGAAAAGACATGACAGTTATTGGTGCAACAACGATTGATGAATATTACAAACATTTTGAAAAAGACCATGCGATGAATCGAAGATTCTCTCTTGTAACTTTAAAAGAAAATACCAAAGAAGAAACCTTTGAAATTCTTAAAGGAATCAAATGTTATTATGAAAATTTCCATCACATAAAAATATCAGATACAATTCTCAAAGAACTTATCACCCTTGTAGATCAGCATATCAAAAACAGAACTTATCCTGATAAAGCCATTGATATATTAGATCTATCATGTGTTAAGGCAAAATTTTATCATGAACAAGAACTCACAAAAATACGCATTATTGAAACCATAGAAAAATATTTAAACATTACGATTCACCAACAAATCAATAAAAAAACACTTGAAAAACAACTCAATAAAAATATTCTTGGACAAGAAAAAGCGATTCATCAATTAGTACAAACTCTAGAAACAAAAAAACTTCCTCTCTCTTTCTTTCTTTATGGACAAGAAAGCACAGGAAAAACCACAACCGCCAAGATACTTGCTAGAGAATTAAACTATCATTACCTAAAACTTGATATGAATCAATATAAAGATATTCATGCTTATTATAAACTCATAGGAAATAATCAAGAAACCAGTATTCTTTTATCAACTTTACAAAGTACACCTCATACAGTCTTATATTTAAAAAATATAGACCAAGCAAATGAGGAAATCATCCATCTTATTTCTCAAATATTAGAAGAAGGTTACTATGAAGACTCTAAAAAAAGAAAAATAAGCTTTGAAAATGTCATTATCATCCTTTCTCAAACAAACATCACACATCGTCTAGGATTCAAAAAAAACAAAACAATTCATCCAAGACATCCATTACTTTCTAAAGTAGATCAAGTTATAGAATACCAACCTCTCTCTAAAGAGACTATAGAAAAAATTATTTCAAAAAAACAACCAAACTTCTCTAATAAACTACATTCTCTTATTCAAAAAGAGAAAAATCCAACTCTCTCCCATATCCTCAAACAGATGTCCTAACAGGACATTTTTGTATTTTATTTACATTATACGAGCTAAATAAATATTCTAATGAAAGTAAAATACAATTCGATTAAGAAAAGAGATTTCATGATATAATAACCGTATAATAATCGCGAAAGATAACGGAGGAAAAGAAGATGACGATTAAATTACCTAAAGATTTCTTTTTTGGTGCAGCAATGTCAGGTCCTCAAACAGAAGGGGCTTGGAATGTAGGAGGAAGATTACGTTCTTATTGGGATATGTATTCTGATCAAGAAATTAATGCTTTCTTCAACAATGTCGGATCTTATGTAGGAAATGACATGTATCATAAATATGAAGAAGATATTAAATTATTAAAAAGCTTAAATTTTAAATCATTTAGAACATCAATGCAATGGACACGTTTGTTAGACCAAGATGGTAAACTAAATCCAGAAGGTGCGGCTTGGTATCATAAATTAATTGATTGTGCAAATGAAAATGGTATTGATATTTTCATGAACATGTATCACTTTGATATGCCAGAATACTTAGTAAAACGTGGTGGATGGCAAAATAGAGAAGTAGTTGAAGCTTATGCTAATTTTGTGAAAATTGCGATGGAAGAATTTGGGAATAAGGTAAAATATTGGTTTACGTTCAACGAACCTATCGTAGAACCAGAACAACAATTCTTACATGGTGTTTGGTATCCATATCAAAAAGATTTTAAACAATCAATCAATGTACAATATAATATTACTTTAGCTCACTGTTTAGCTGTCGCAAACTTTAGAAAATTAAAAGCAGAAGGAAAACTTTGTGAAGGTGCTAAAATCGGTATGATCAACTGTTTTGCTCCACCTTATACAAAAGAAAATCCATCTCCTGAAGACTTAGAAGCTGTACGTATGACAGATGGTTTACACAATAGATGGTGGTTAGATGTCGTTGCTCATGGACATTTACCACAAGATGTTTTAGATACTGTAGAAAACGATTGGAAAGTAGAAATCAATCGTCGTCCTGGAGATGAAGCTATCTTAGCCCAAGGTAAAGTAGATTGGTTAGGATTCAACTATTACCAACCAACTCGTGTACAAGCTCCAGATAGTAAATTTGATGAAAATGGTTTACCATGTATTTCTAAACCATATATTTGGCCTGAAAGAAAAATGAATGTTTATCGTGGATGGGAAATTTATCCAAAGGGAATTTATGATTTTGGTATGAAAATTAAAAAAGAATGTCCAGATTTACCTTTCTTTATTTCTGAAAATGGAATGGGTGTAGAAGGCGAAGAAAAATATATGGATGAAAATGGAACAGTTCAAGATGATTATCGTATTGAATTCGTAAGAGATCATTTAGAATGGATTGCGAAAGCAATTGAAGATGGTGCTAACTGTTTAGGATATCATTATTGGGGTGTTATTGATAACTGGTCATGGATCAATGCCTTTAAAAATAGATATGGATTTATTCGTGTATGCTTAGATGATGGTTATAAACGTAAAGAAAAGAAATCTGCTGCATGGATTAGAGAAGTTGCTAGAACAAACGAATTTGAATAGTCATAAGGTGTCTACCAAGCGTAGGCACTTTTATTTTGTTTATAAGGAATGTAATTAAATTAAAGAAGTTATTAAAAAGATTTATTACAAATACATATAGAAAAATGCAGGACATTAAATATAAATTATCTTATATTTAATGTTGTTTTGCGGAAATTGGAGGTTTAGGTACTTTTTCAAATGTGATTTTTGGATTTATACTGATTTATAAGAAAATAAAGATGTTATTTAAAGAAAAAATATTAATCAAAGGCAAGGAATGAGAATTAGAAAAGCTGATAGAAACTCCAATAATATATTCTGTTAGAACAGTAAATTGATTAATTAAAAATTCAAACAAAAGATATTTAAAATGGACCCTGTAAAACGGACACAAGAAAAAAAGCACTTTGGTGTTTAGTCCTGTTTTACAGGGCTTTTATTTTGTGTATTATGGTTATTAGAGAAATGG
>JAUNWT010000120.1 GCA_030540195.1 Bacillota bacterium
TGTTTTTAAGTCGTCTTTTTTTTCGTAAAAATGTTGATTTTATTTATACACTTTCACCCCTATTTGTACATAATGATATATGATTAAAATATAGAAATCAATCGAAAAAAATCATATATCAAAAATAAAAAATATTTGTTATAATGAGAGAGTTATTTGTTGATAAAATCAACAAATTAAGATAGTATCAAAAAGAAAGGTGGTATGAAAATGAATGATGATATTATTGTTGCTGTTGCAACATCAAGACTAGAAGCAGCAATTTCAATTATCCGTTTATCAGGGAAAGATGTTATTGCATTTGTTCAACAGTTTTTTACAGGAAAGATTATAAATAAAGAGAGTCATACCATTACATACGGTTATATAAAAGATAATGGTGAAAAAATAGATGAGGTATTAGTAAATATCTATCGTGGAAAAAGAACTTTTACCGGAGAAGAAATGGTTGAAATCAATTGCCATGGTGGGGTTTATATTACAAATAAGGTTGTGGATCTTTGTTTACATCATGGAGCAAGACTGGCAGAACGTGGTGAATTTAGTAAACGTGCTTTTTTAAATGGACGTATTGATTTATCACAAGCAGAAGCCATCAGTGATATTATTACGGCTAAAAATAGTTATGCTTCTTCTCTTGCTTTAAAAGGAATACAAGGTAGTATTAGTCATTTTATTAAGGATTTAAAAGAAGATTTAATTCAAATTATTACACAAATTGAAGTCAATATTGATTATCCTGAATATGAAGATGTAGAAGAATTAACAGCGGATAAGCTTTTACCGATGTCTACTTCTTTAATTGAAAAGATGAATAAAATCATAGAAGATTCTAAAAATATTAAATTGTTAAAAGATGGAATTCAAACAGCAATCATTGGTAAACCAAATGTTGGTAAATCAAGCTTATTGAATGCGATGTTAAAAGAAGAAAAAGCGATTGTCACAAATATTGCCGGAACAACAAGAGATGTCGTTGAAGGATCTGTAACAGTAGATGGTATTTTATTAAATATGATTGATACCGCAGGAATTAGAGAAACCGATAATATTGTAGAAAGTCTTGGGGTTGAAAAATCTAAAGAAATGATTAAAAAAGCAGATCTTGTTTTATTAGTTATTGATGGAAGTAAAGAGCTTGATCAAGAAGATCAAAAGTTACTTGAACTTACAGAAGATACAAATCGTATTATTATTATTAATAAAGCAGATTTAGGTAAGAAAGTTGATTTAGAAGGAATTGAAATATCCGCTAAGGAACAAGATATTTTAGCTCTTACTAAAGAAATCAAAAAGAAATTTAATCTAGGACTTATCAGTAATCAAGAAGAGTATTATCTTACAAACGCCAGACAAACACAATTATTAGAAAAAGCAGCAGCTTCTTTACAAACAGCAATCGATGCCATGAAGATGTCTATTCCTGCTGATTTAATTGTAGAAGATCTTTATGATAGTTGGTCTTGTTTAAAAGAAATCTTAGGAGAGCAAGCAAAAGAAGATTTATTAGATGAATTATTTAAACGCTTTTGCATAGGTAAATAAGATGAATACAAATGAAATATTAGCACAAAGATTTTATCGTTTTTTTAAGTATACAAGGAATGTAGCACTTATTTCTTTTGTTGTTTTCTTTATATTAAATGCAATTAATACAGGAAATAGTGTTTTATATTGGATTTGTTATGGATGTTTAATGATTTCTATTGTAGGAGCAATGCAATCGGTTTTGTTGTATGTTCTTTCAAAGTATTATAAAAAGAGGTAATTTTAATGGAAAAAGTATTTGAACAAATTGATAATTTGTTTGTAAATGGAGTTATTAATGGGGTTATTTCAATTATTATTGCAGGAATTGTTTTGATTGCAATCAATAAATTATTGAATAAGTTTATTAAAAAGAAATGGCCTGATAATTATGTTTTTCAAAAAAGAATTAAAAAGATTATTCTTATTACAATCTTTTTAGCGATTATCTGTAGTGAAGTGAAGTTCTTAAAATCATTTGCGACTGCCCTACTTGCATCTGGAGGAATCGTTGCAGTAGTTATTGGGCTTGCCAGTCAAGAAGCAGCTGGTAATCTTATCAATGGTGCCATGATCATGGCTTATAAGCCTTATAAGATTGGTGATTTTATTGTTGTTACAGGTCATAATGTAAGAGGGACTGTTATTGATATTTCACTTAGACATAGTGTTATTGAAACATTAGAAAAGACGCAAATGATTGTTCCTAATGATATTATGAATAAAGCGATTATTGAAAATATTTCACAAATTGAACATGTTAAAGCAAATTATCTCTATTTAGATATTTCTTATGAAAGTGATATTGATCAAGCAATCAAAGTGATCCAAGACCTTGTTGTAAAACATCCTTTATTCGTTGATGGAAGAAAAGATAAAAATGATCCATTAGTCCCTGTGATTGTTTCTGATTTAAAAGATAGTAGTATTCAATTAAGAGCAACAATCACCAGTGAAGACAATGTACAAGGTTTTCAAATGTTGGCAGATATTCGTAAAGATTTAGTGACTGAATTTAAAAAGGAAGGTATTGAAATACCTTATCCTCATATGCATATTGTAAAATAGTGTAAAAAGGAGAAAACATGGATTATCATGTTATTCTCCTTTTCTTCTAATCTCCCCATACTTCTTCAGCAATTTCTTTAACTAACTTAAGCTTCTTCCATTGTTGTTCTTCTGTTAATTTATTACCAATTTCACATGAAGCAAAACCACATTGAGGACTTAAATATAAACGTTCTAAAGGAATATATTTAGTTGCTTCATAGATTCTTCTTTTAACAAGTTCTTTATCTTCTAAATCAGGTTTCTTTGTAGTAATAAGACCTAAAACAACTTTCTTATCTCCTGATACTTTCTTTAATGGAGCAAAACCACCAGAACGATGATCATCATATTCTAAGAAATAAGCATCTACATTTTCTTCACCGAATAATAAATCAGCCACACCATCATAAGCTCCTGAACTAAAGTAAGTAGAATGATAATTTCCTCTACATACATGAGTATTAATTGTAAGATCTTCAGGTGCACTTGCAACAACTTTATTATTTAAATCTAATAAAAGTTGTTTATATTTTTCTAATTCTTCTCCTTTTCTTCCTGTTAAACTTACAGCAAGTTCAGGATTAACCATACCACCCCATACACAATCATCAAATTGTAATTGACGGCATCCGGCATGATAAATTTCTTGAACAAATTCATTGTATGATTTAACAACATCTTCTGCGAAAGCTTCTTCACTACCATAGAAACCTAATGTTTTATCTAATAAATCTGCTCCTGTAAAGAAAGCATAGAATTGACCAGGTGATGGAATTGTTTGTTTAGCTACAGTATTTTCATCTTCTAATGCTTTAACAAATTTAAAGTGTTCTACAAAAGGATGATTTTTACAAGAAATCTTTCCTGTCATAAAAGTATCATCAATCATTGCAGCTTCACCATCAAATGTTTGATTTCCATCTACAGTCTTTTTATGTTCAACCCCATTAAATCCCCACATAAAGTCTAAATGCCAAGTAGAACGTCTAAATTCACCATCTGTGATTGTATGATAACCTAGTTCTTTAAGTTTATTTACAAGTTCTACGATACATTCATCTTCTACTTTTGTAAGTTCTTCTTTAGTTATATTATTTAATTCATAATTTTTTCTAGCTTCTTTTAATCTTTCAGGACGTAAAAAACTTCCTACAAATTCATATCTATTTAATTGACTCATATCATTCATTCCTTTCAAACTATGTCTTTATTTTATCAATCAAAACATAGTTTGAATAATACAAATAATATCTACTTAGATATAGTTTAAAACTATATTAACTATTGTGCATTATGCACAAATGTATGCAATATTCTCATAACCTCAACACATATAATTTTTAAACTTTCTTACATATAATATAAGTAACAAAAGGGATATAAAATACTAAGGAGGAACAAAAACATGTGTGTAAATTACTATTCATATTTAACAACTAATCAAGCAGATTCTCAACCAGGTTGGGCTAAAAAGGATAGATTCGATTCAAGCAACACAACATTATCAAGAATTAAAAATCACGTTGTTAAAAACTATTTCTCTAAACTATTTAAATAATATATAATATTGAAAAACCTGCACGAGATGCAGGTTTTTTAGTATATAATTATGTACTAAGTAATTAAAAAGATAAGTAGCGCATATGTTAGATGTTTCTATTAGAAAATGTAAGGACATTTAATTAAAAACTTTATAATAATTACGCATCGTTATTGAAATTATATGCTATGTAATTAATCATAATTATTGAAAAAATATAGTGATTATTATAAATTTGTAAAGAAAAATTTAAATATTATTTTTTGGAGGAATAGAAGTGGAAGATAAAGAAAATCCTCTACAAGATGAACAAATTGTAGAGGAATTA
>JAUNWT010000121.1 GCA_030540195.1 Bacillota bacterium
TACTCCACCTAATAATTTAGAGCGAACCTCTAAGCACCGGATAATTTAATATACCCTTATTCATTGAATAGGTCGATTTTTTCATAAAAAAAAGAATACAATATCGTATTCTTAATCTTTGAGTGCCGTTAAAGGAACAACATAAATGCCATCTTCTCTTTGATAAGCTGCATTCGATAAACCACAAATAATAATCATAGCTGAAGGCAATATTGATTTTGGATCTTGTTCCATTTCTTTATAAATTTTTTTTAGATTTTCTGCAGCACTTTCTATTTGATTCGCACCAAGTTTGATTTCAACAGCGCACCATTTACCATCATTTAATTCTATGATTGTATCTATTTCTCTTTCTTTGTAATCTTGATAATGATAAATATGGGCATCTATTGATTCAGCATATATTTTTAAATCTCTTTCACATAAGGATTCAAATAAAAATCCTAGTGTTTCTAAATCATTTAACAACATATTAGGAGTAATATTTAATAAAGCACATGCTAAAGAGGGATCACAAAAATGTCGTTTTTCCGATTGTTTGATTCTAACAGATGAACGAATTTTAGTAGAAAAAGATTTTTGATTATCTGTAATAAATAATCTATCTAAAATATTGAGATAATCAGCAATTGTTGACGTATCTATATCTTCATCATCAATTGCCTTTATATCATTTTTTAATGTTTTATTTGATACGGTTGTACTTTCATTTCTTGCCAGTGAACGCAATAATAATCTCATCTTATGTGTATTTCTTTTAACACCATCTACTCTATAAATATCATCTTTTAAAACAGCCTCTAAGTATTCTTTAGGTAATAACGCTGCACTTTCAACAGGAAGTCCTAAACTTGCAGGCCATCCACCTCTAACGATATATTCTATAATTTTTCTTAAATCTACTTCACCTGTCATCTTTGGCGTCATTTTGCCATTACATAAATCCATCAATGAAACATCACCAGATGAATCACCTGATTCATAGAGAGACATTGTTCGCATTTTTATTCTTGCAATTCTTCCTGCCCCACTGTGTAATATTCCTTTATGATTAGGAGTTGCTGATCCTGTTAAAATAAATTGTCCTTTACTTGGCGTTTGATCTACTTTATATCGAACAGCATCCCATAACGGTGGAACTTCTTGCCATTCATCAATTAATCTTGGTATTTCTCCTTCTAATACAAGAGATGGACTCATTTGAGCAAGCTGTCTATTTTGAAAATTACCACTAGGATCCCCTATATAAATTTCACTATTACTATGATAAGAAGACGACCACGTTTTCCCACACCATTTTGGTCCTTCTATACATATTGCTCCAAATATAGATAAATATTTTTCAATTTTCTTATCAATTATTCTAGGTTTATAATTCTTCATATATGTTCACCTCACATTTATTATATATAATCCCTTCATATTTTACAATTTCATTCCTTCATATTTCTTTATTTTATCCATTCATATTTTAAGATTCCATTCCATCATATTTTATATTTTTATTCCCACATATTTTAAACATCTATTCCATTGTTTTTGAAAAGTTATTCATTATCTAAATAAAGTATATTCAAAATACTATTTACTTATGCAAAAAAAGAAACAGCCTCTACTGTTTCTATAATTCTTCTGCTTTGAAAGTAATATAGCCTTCATAGTAATAACTATGATCTATTCCTTTCATATAAACTTCTCTACTATTAATTTCATCTGTCAAAGCATTCTTTAAAAGATATTTAATTTCTAGATCTTTTATAGGACTTCTTTCCATAGCTAATAAATAATCTTCTTTATCAACTTTACTCCAATCAATTACTTTTCCTATTTCATTTTTTAGAATATGATCTAACCAAATACGTGTACTTCTTCCATTACCTTCTCTAAAAGGATGAGCAACATTCATTTCTACATATTTTTCTATAATTTCATCAAAGGTTGATTGAGGCATTTTATCTATATTTTTTAATGCTTCTTCTATATAAATAATCGGTGCAAAGCGAAAGTTTCCTTTCGCAATATTTACATTTCTTATCTTTCCTGCAAAATCATAGATATCTTCAAATAGATATTTATGAATTGTTTGTAGAGTAGAAAACTTTCCACACTTTATATTTTGAAGAATGTGTTTATCAAATAACACAACTGCTTTTTTCTTACTTATTCTTTCTTCTTCACGCACAAGATTTGTTATATTATTTATATTTAATTTATTATCTATCATAATGATGTCTCGTTTCTTTAGTATAGGAAAAGGTAAGATTTTCTCTTACCTTAACTTTATAAAGTTTTAATATCTTGAACGACACGTTGTAAATCTTCTCTAATTTTAATAGATTGTGGACAAAGTTTTTCACATTTACCACACTTCTTACAAAATTCAGCTTGTGCGTCCCCTAAATTTGTATAACGTCTTTTTGCGGTATCTTTAAGACCTAACATACCATATTCATTCCATAACTTAAAGTTACCTGGAATATCAATACCAAATGGACAAGGCATACAATAACGACATCCTGTACATCCATTTTTAGTTTTTGCTTTAATCATATTAGCTACCTTTTCTACAAGCTTTTCTTCGTCTTGATCTAAAGGTTTAAATTCTTTAAAAGTAGCAAGATTATCTTCTACTTGATCATAAGTTGACATACCACTTAAAACAACTTTCACATTTGGAAGTGAAGCGACAAAACGTAAAGCCCAACTTGAAATGCTGACATTTGGATTATAGTCTGTAAAGACTTGTTCAATATCATCTGAAAGACTAGCTAAGGCTCCACCTTTAATTGGTTCCATAATAACTAATGGAACATTCTTTTCTTCTGTAAGTTTATATCCTTTCATTCCTGCTTGAATATCTGTATCAATGTAATTTAATTGAATTTGACAGAAATCCCAATCACGGTAATTAATGATTTCTTCAAAGATCTCATAATCATCATGGAAGGAGAAACCAAAGTTTTTAATTCTTCCTTGTTTCTTTAATTCTTCACAATAAGGAATGATATTTAAATCAATGACTTTTTTCCATGTATCTTTATTTAAAGCATGTAATAAATAGAAATCAACATAATCAACATCTAATCTTTTCATTTGTTCTTCAAAGATTTCTTTTGCTTGTTCCAATGAATCAATTTTAAACATTGGTAACTTTGTCGCAAGATAAAAATCTTCTCTTTTATATTTCTTTAAAACTCTACCTACAAATGGTTCACTTTCTCCATCATGATAAGGATAAGCTGTATCAATATAAGTCACACCACTTTCAATAGCATGATCTAGCATTCTTTCAGCTTCTCCTTCATCAATAGTTCCATCTTCCTTTTTAGGAAAACGCATGCAGCCAAATCCTAGTAATGAAGGATTGACATTTAGTTTATCTATCTTACTATATTTCATCCTTTTATCCTCCCTAAATTAACCTACATACATTGTAAACCCTAAAGCCAAGTCCATGTCAAGATAGATTACGAAAGTACCTCCATATATTGTCGAACTATTTTATCAATTCTAAAAGCTTTAGCATATTCCATCAATCTATTTAAATCTTTATCTTTTTTACTAACATATGTTTTGAGCACCGTATTAAAATCTTGAATTTCAAAATTACTTCTACTCCTTACCAAATCACATATCGTTCTTTCTAAATCATACATAGGTACTATGTGTCCAAAATTATTAACTACCGTTGTCTTTCCTAAATCTAATAAATCTTTTTTTACAATATAAATTTTATATCCTGAATTAGTTAACGACGAAGGATTATAACCAGTGTAAATTGTCATTGTATGAACAAGTGGTTCACGATCTACTAAACCATAATAATATAAAGCATCATCATGTGAGATGATTCCTTTAGGGCAACGTAACGATAAAGTATAGGATTCATCGTCTAAAGTTTCTTGTGTAATATATATTCCCGGTCCAACTTTTTCCATATGATTTATTTTTATATAATCATAAATTGCTTGTCTTGAAACGTCTCTTTTTTTACGTTTTTAACAATTAAAATGCCACTATCTATATATCCATCAATTTTATTCATAAATATCGCCCCTTTACTTTACATTCTTGCTAATATTACATTTGACATTAGCAAGAATGTAAAGTAATTATAAACAGATTTTTTTCGAAACAAAATATAATAAATGCCTTTCAAAAAAACATGAAAAGGCAAGGATCTGCCAATCCTTACCTTTTCGTTTGATGTATTTTGCTTTTCGATTTACAAATAAAATATAACATTCAGTCTCTTAATATTCAAGTTATTCCTTTTATATGTGTTAAGACCCAGCGATTTTGTCACCATAAAATTCAGCGAAAATGTCACCATGAT
>JAUNWT010000024.1 GCA_030540195.1 Bacillota bacterium
TTCAGATCAAAAAGAAGTTGATTTTGATGGAACAATGACCGTAATGATTTGTACACTTTAATGAGATGTTATCATTGTAGTCATGAAATCAAAGATTCTTCTTTTGCCTATAAAGGAAGACAAGAATGTAAAGAATGTCATAGTGTTTATCAAATACACTTTCCTTCAGGAGTAGGATTTATTCCTATGATTATTGCTTTTGTTCCAGCTTTATATATGGTGACAAGTTTAAGGTATACATTTATTGTTGGACTTGCCGTATTTGTTTTGTTTTATTGGGCTATTGATATTATTATGAATCATATTTTGATTTATTTAGGTAAATATGAAATTGAAGAAGTTGAATAAAAGAAAAAGAAAGCGTATTATAAAAATATAAATAAAAACAGGGGAGCTTGTAAGCAGGCTGAGAGGAAGTCATCAACTTCGACCCTTTAACCTGATACGGGTAATGCCGTCGTAGGAAGTCATAGTTGATTTTTTACAGGAGCATACCTCCTGTTTTTTTATTTATAAATCCACATAGGTGGCGAATTGAAGGGGAGCGCCTTGAATTTAGTACAAAGCGAGGGAAGCTGTGTTCCAGCGTGAGAGGATACCATGAAGTATCGACCGCAATAAAAAACAAGGAGAAAAGAAAATGTTAGAAAAAATGTTAAAAAATGTAAGAGAAAAAAGCCCATTGATTCATAATATTACTAATTATGTAACGGTCAATGATTGTGCTAATGTGGTCCTTGCTTGTGGAGCTTCACCTATTATGGCAGATGATCAAGAAGAAGTTGCAGAAATTACTTCCATTTGTACAGGACTCAATATTAATATTGGAACACTTAATTCACGTACAATTGAATCAATGCTTATTGCGGGGAAAAAAGCCAATGAACTCCATCATCCTGTTGTTTTAGATCCTGTAGGTGTTGGTGCTTCAACATTAAGGACACAAACAGCACTTCAACTTTTAGATGAAATTCGATTTTCAGTAATTCGTGGAAATATTTCTGAAATTAAAACCCTTGCTTTAGGAAGTGGAAAAACAAAAGGGGTCGATGCGGATATTGCTGATAAAGTCACAAAAGAAAACATCAAAGAAGTTGTTCTTTTTGCCCAAGAATTTTCAAGAAAAACAGGAGCTATTATAGCTATTACGGGAGCGATTGATCTCGTATGCAATCATGAAAAAGCTTTTGCTATTGAAAATGGAGATGCTATGATGTCTTCTATTACAGGAACCGGGTGTCAATTATCATCTTTAACAGCAGCTTTTATATCGGCAAATCCAAATAATTTGTTAGAAGCAACACTCGCTGCTGTATGTACCATGGGATTAGCTGGAGAAATAGCGCATAAGCGACTTACACCTTTAGATGGAAATGCAAGTTATCGAAATTATATTATTGATGCTATCTACAATATGACACCAAAACAATTACAAGAAGGCGCTAAGTACCAAGAAGTTTTATTTTAAGAAAAGAGGAAAAATATGAAAACAACAGATAAGATGTTAGAAGCAACAAAAAAATTATGGGAATCTTATAATGAACATCCTTTTGTACAAGGAATACAAGATGTTTCGTTAGCTAAAGATAAATTTAAATATTATATTATGCAAGATTATCTTTATTTAAAAGAATATGCAAAAGTTTTTGCTATTGGCGTAGCAAAAGCAAAAAGCTTAGAAACAGCTAATCTTTTTGCAAAGTATATTGAAGTCATGAATGGTGAACTTGATGTTCATCATGGTTATATGGGAAAATTTAAAGTAAGCCAAGAAGAAATTGATCAAATGAAACCTTCACTTGATAATTTATCTTATACATCTTATATGTTGCGTGTTGCTTATGAAGAAGGAGAAGCAGAAATCTTAGCAGCTATTTTATCATGTGCTTATAGTTATGAAGTGATTGCTAAAAAGATTGTAGAAAACAATCCAAATTCTGTTAGTGATGAATTTTATGGGGATTGGATCAAAGGTTATGCTTCTAAAGAATATGCAAGTGGAAATGTGATTTTAATTGAAACAATGAATGAACTTGCAAAGGATTATACAGAAAAACAAGTTCAACATCTTATTGATATTTTTGTTGCATGTTCACGTTATGAACTTGCTTTTTGGCAAATGGCTTGGGATAAAAGTTGTTAATAAAAAAATGAAAGATGAAATGTCTTTCATTTTTTTTAAGAAAAAGAAGGAGAATTATTCTCCTTCATAGTTTTCAACGTTATGGTAGATTTTATCTACATCATCACAAGCATTTAAAAGATTCATTAATCTTTCAAATAATTCCATATCTTCACCTTCAAGAGATACATATTCTTGAGGTGTTGTAGCGATTTCTTCTACATCGAATTCAGCATCAGGACATGCAGCTTCAATAGCATCTTTCATTTTATATAAATCAGTTGGTGCTCCTGTTAATTCAATTGAACCATCTTCATGAGTTTCAATTTCTTGGCAATCAGCTTCACCTTCCATTAAAGCTTCTAAAGTTTGTTCTTCATCTAAACCTTTAAAAGTTAAAATAGAATATGTATCATATAAATAAGATACAGAACCTTCATTTCCTAATTTAGCTTTAGATTTTGTAAATGCAGGACGTACTTGAGAAATAGTACGATTAATATTATCAGTTAAGCATTTAACAATAACAGTTGAACCACTTGGACCGTATCCTTCAAATGTTTTTTCTTGATAATCTTCAGTAGCTCCACTTTTTACTTTATCAACTGCACGTTTAATAACATCAGCAGGAACTTGTTCTTTTTTAGCTTTAGCAATAATTCTTCTTAATGCTAAGTTACCATCTGGATCAGTACCACCAGCTTTTGCAGCTAAATAGATTTCTTTTCCATAACGAGAATATAATTTTGCTTTTGCTGCAGCAGTTTTTGCCATAGCAACTTTACGCACTTCATGTGCTCTACCCATAAAAAAGCCTCCTTAATTGTATGTAATCTCAATACTTGGTTATTATAGCGAATACATCGAGGTTTTTCAAGGTTTAATATCAATGACAAACGAGTTTTGTTCATGTATAATGAATAAGCAAATGGGGGATAAAAATGGAAACAATTGTTATTATTGGTGCAGGCGCAAGTGGACTTGCTTGTATGAATGAACTACTTAAAGAAAATAAATATAATATTATTATCTTGGAACAAGCAAAGAAAGCTGCAAGAAAAGTACTTGCTAGTGGTAATGGAAGATGTAATGTTTCAAATCTAAATATGGATATCAAGTATTATAATCATCAAGATCCTTTTATTGAAAAGTTGATTAAAGAATTTGATGTGATTGATTTCTTTAAACAACTTTCTTTAAAATTACGTTTTGAAAAGAATCTTGTTTATCCATATTCACTTTCAAGTTTATCAGTAAAAAACGCTTTAATGAAAAATATAGATCAAGTTTCATACATTGATGAATGTGAAGTATTATCAATTAAAAATAACAAAACTTATGAAATTATTACAACAAATGGACATTATCAAGCAGATAAAATTGTGATTGCTACAGGATCACCTGCAAGTCACTTATCAGGACAAAATAATTTAAAAATGTTAGAAAAAATGAATGTTTCCCTCATACCATTTACCCCTAGCCTTGTACAAGTTAAAACAAAACCTGTTTTTAAAGCTTTAAAAGGACAAAGAGTTAAAGGGATTGTCACACTCTATGATCAAAATCAATTCATTGAAAAACAAACAGGTGAAATTATGTTTACGGATTATGGTCTTTCAGGTATCTGTGTGATGCAATTATCAAGATATTTAGAACATTTAAAAAATCCAAAACTTGTTTTAAATTTATTACCTGATATTGAAAAAGAAGAACTTCAACATTATGGTTTAGAAGGTTTCTTCCATGAAAAAATCATTCATGTTTTTAAAGAAAAAAATATTGATCCTCAACATATAGAAATAAAAATTGTTGATACAATGCCCATTGAAAAAGCACAAGTTTGCCATGGGGGCGTTTCTTTAAAAGAAGTAGATGAAAATTTACAACTTAAGAAATATCCAGGTATTTATGTTTGTGGAGAAGCTTTGGATATTGATGGTGATTGTGGTGGTTATAATTTACATTTTGCTTTTGCAAGTGGTGTGCATGTGGCAAAATTTCTTAAAGAAGATAAATAGTTTAATGATCTTAGGTGACTGATAGGGTGAACGATACAATGAATAATATATTAGAATCTCTATATGATGATCCAGGATATACAATTACTGAACTTGCAAATATTATGAAAATGAGTAGAAAGAGTGTATCAAATAATATTAAAAAGTTAAAAGATTTGGGAATTATAGAAAGAGTTGGAAATAATAAAAAAGGATATTGGAAAATAAAGAGATAGGAGAAGGTATGTTAAAAGTAAGTAATATCGCAGTTTCTTTAGATGAAAAAGATTATGCAAAGGTTATCGCAAATACATTAAATATAAGAAAATCACAAGTAAAGAATGTAAAGATTGCTAGAAAAGCAGTCGATGCAAGAAGAAAGAATAAAGTACATTTTAATATGGGTTTTACTTTTGAATGTGCAAATGAAGATCAATTATTAAAAACACATAGTAAACAAGTAAGTAAAGTTAAAGAATATCATTATGATAAGTTAACACCCAATAATCAAACAATTATGGTTGTTGGAAGTGGGCCGGCAGGCTTATTCTGTGCTTATAATTTAGCTCGTAGTGGACAAAAGGTCATCTTAATTGAACAGGGTAAATGTGTTGATGAAAGAAAAAAAGATATAGATACTTATTTAGAAACAGGTAAATTGAATGTGCAAAGTAATGTTCAATTTGGTGAAGGGGGCGCAGGAACATTCTCTGATGGAAAGTTGACGACAGGTATTAAAGATTATCGTAAACAATTTGTATTAAATACGTTTTATGAACATGGAGCTAATGAAGATATTCTTTATTTAAATAAACCTCATTTAGGAACAGATGTTTTAATCAATGTGGTTAAAAATATAAGAAAAGATATTGAAAAATGTGGAGAAGTGCGTTTTGAAACAAAGTTGGTTGATTTGATTGTTGAAAACAATCAAATCAAAGAAGTTGTTTTAGAAAATAAAGAAGGAACTTATAAAGAAAAAGTAGATCAACTTGTTCTTGCTATCGGTCATAGTGCGAGAAATACGTATGAAATGCTTTATCAAAAACAATTAGAAATTTCTCAAAAAGCATTTGCAGTAGGAATGCGTATAGAACATAGTCAAGAATTTATTAACAAAAGCCAATATGGTAAGTTCTACAATCATCCTGCTTTAAAAGCGGCTGATTATAAATTAGCGGTGCATACAAGTCAAAAAAGAGGAGTTTATACTTTCTGTATGTGTCCAGGTGGTTATGTCATGAATGCAGCCAGTGAAGAAAACCGACTTGTTGTTAATGGGATGTCAAATTTTAAACGTGATAATAAGTTTGCCAATAGTGCTATTTTAGTCAATGTCACACCAGATGATTTTGGCAGTTCACATCCGCTTGCAGGAATGTATTTTCAAAGAAAATTAGAAGAAAAAGCTTTTGAACTAGGAGGATGTGATTATTCAATTCCCG
Source organism: Bacillota bacterium (assembly GCA_030540195.1). Classification (GTDB taxonomy): domain Bacteria; phylum Bacillota_I; class Bacilli_A; order Erysipelotrichales; family Coprobacillaceae; genus Faecalibacillus. The sequence goes on from JAUNWT010000024.1 coordinate 5,565, forward strand.
TTCAAAGAGTGGAAGATTATTTAGAAAATAAAGAAAGTAAAGAAAAAATAGAAACAAGTTTAAAAAGAGTTAAAAATGCTCAATTGAATGCATTACTTCCTGAAATCCTGAATATAAATTTAAAAGAAGGACTTCTTTTAATGAATAACAAGATTAATGGTTTTACAAGTGATGCCACATTACTTGGAGTAGAATCAAGAAGTTCAGCACCAATTCGTTTTTATCGTGATGACAATATGGAAAGTAATATTAAAGGGATTTATCCAATTGGTGAAGGTGCAGGATATGCGGGTGGTATTATGTCAAGTGCAATTGATGGTTTAAAATGTAGTGAGGTATTACTCAAAGGAGAGAGATAATGTGTCATTATTTGAGCTTGTGATTATTTCGATTTCATTAGCAATGGATGCTTTTACTGTTTCGATGATGTATGGTATTTCTATGCCTGAAAGAGACATCAAGAAACAAAGCTTCATTGCTTTTTATTTTGGTTTTTTTCAAGCTTTGATGCCTTTTTTTGGTTATCATTTAGGATGTGTGTTTTCTAAATTAGTACAGGCTTATGATCATTATATTGCCTTTATCTTTTTAATGATTGTAGGAATAGGAATGTTAAAAGATGCTTTTAGTGAAGAAGAAACAAGCTATAATTTTCATTTTTTTGATTTAACGATTTTAGCGATAGCGACAAGTATTGACGCTTTTGCAATAGGAATAACTTTTGCTTTTTTGAAAGTTTCTATTTATAAAGCTCTCTTTATTATAGGAATTATTACCTTTTTATTATGTTTGATAGCTTTACAAATTGGGAATTATTTAAATAATAAGTTTCAAAATAAAGCTCTTATTTTTGGTGGAATTGTTTTGATCTTGATTGCATGTAAAACATTACTTGAGCATCTTTTTTAAAAAAAGTATATAATAATGAAGGTGATGAATATGAAAGAAGAAGAAAGAATTATTAAAAATACAATTAAAAGAACGAAAGAATATGATCGAACACTTTCGCCTTATGCTTGTAAAACAAGTGAATGTCAAAAACTACGAAAAGAAGAAAATAAACATGAAGAATTTGATATTCGTTGGCCTTTTGAAGAAGATATCGATCGTATTCTTTATTGTAAGTCTTATCAAAGATATACCGATAAAACACAAGCTCTTTCCTTTTTTCAAAGTGCTCATATTTCTAAACGTTCAATCCATGTTCAATGGGTCTCACGTATTGCCAGACAAATAGGAAAAGGATTGAATTTGAATTTAGATTTAATTGAAGCGGCTGCGTTAGGTCATGATTTAGGACATACACCTTATGGTCATGTTGGTGAAAGAGCACTTAATGAAAAACTTCAAGAAGCCGGTTTTGGTTGTTTTTGTCATAATGCCAATAGTGTTAGAAATATTCTTTATTTAGAAAGAAATGGCAAAGGCTATAATGTTTCTTTACAAGTTTTAGATGCGATTTTATGTCATAATGGTGAAATGCTTTCTAAAAAGTATGAACCTGATCGTAAAAAAAAGAAAGAACAGTTTTTACAAGAATATCATGATTGTTGGCATAAAGAAAATGCCAGTCTTGATTTAAAACCAATGACTTTAGAAGGCTGTGTTGTTCGTATATCAGATGTTATTTCTTATATTGGAAAAGATATTGAAGATGCTATGAGTGTAGGTATCTTACAAAAAGAAGATCTTCCGGAAAAAGTTGTGAAGGTCTTAGGAGATAATAATAAATCGATCATGAATAAACTGATTGGTGATTTAATGATTCATAGTTATCAAAAACCGTATTTGCGTTTTTCCCATGAAGTTTTTGAAGCTCTATCTGCTTTACTTTCTTTTTTAGGGGAAAAGGTCCATCATCATCCTGTTCTTGAAAAAGAAAATGCAAAATTATCAAGAATGGTTAAAGAGCTTTTTGATGTATATTTAGAAGAACTTGAAAATAATAATCAAGATTCTAATATTGTTAAATTTAAAAGTAAGATGATCGAAAGCTATCAAAATACGCCAAATTCTCTGATTGTTTCTGATTATTTATCAATGATGACTGATACGTATGTTTTAAATGATTATGAAAGCAAATTTTTACCGATTCTTCATGGGGAAAAACTTTAATAATTAAGGAAATTGGTGTAAAATAATAATATACAGGAGGGATGGCTTATGAAATTAATAATTGCTATCGTAAACTCTGATGATAGTTCATCAGTACAAGCTGCACTTACAGAAGAAGGATATTTTGTTACAAAGTTATCAACAACAGGTGGATTTTTAAAGAAAGGAAATACAACTTTCTTTATTGGAACAAATGATGATAAAGTTGAACATGCTGTAGGAATCATTAAAGAAAATTCTAAAAAACGTGTAGAAAAGGAACCTACTGTTCCACCTACTGAAATGGGAGAATTCTTTACTCCAATCATGGTAGATGTACTTGTTGGTGGAGCAACAGTTTTCGTGTTAGATATTGAACAATTTGAAAAATTTTAGAAAAAGGACATTGTCCTTTTTTTTTAATCCTTTATAATATTTGTGGGTGAAATTATGACGATCAAATTATTAAATGAAAGAAGAATAGATGAATTGCTACAATTCATCAACAAAGAAGAAATAACAAAAGAATATTTAAAACAAAATCATAAAATTATTTACATAAATGAAGAACAAAAAATCAATGGGACTATTATCTTTGATGTCTTCAAAAATGAAATTGAACTTTGTTTGGGAAACGAAGAAACAAAACAACAACTCATCAATGTCATCAAAAAAATAGCTTTTAAAGATGTTACATATCAAAACAAATCAATAACAATTCCAGCCAAACAACAATTTAAACACTATGAAGAAGTCTATACCTTTATACAACAACAAAAAGATCGTGTTTATAGTTTAGATAACTTTAAAAAATACATGCATGAATTTTTTAATATCCAACATGCTTTAAAATGTATTCATGTGTGTGGAACAAATGGAAAAGGGTCAACAGTTAATTACATGAAAGAAGTTTTAAAGAAACAAGGTTATCAAGTAGGAACTTTTACTTCTCCAGCACTGATTTCACGTCTTGATGTCGTGCGTATTAATGATCAATGGATCGATGAACAATTTATTGTTGATGTAGCCAATCGTTATGTTGATACTTGGTTAGAATATGAAATTTCTTTATTTGAAATAGAAGTGTTTATTTCAATTCTTTATTTTATTTATCAAGGGGTTGATTATGCCATTTATGAAGTTGGTTTAGGTGGAGAATTAGACGCAACAAATATCATTTTACCAATGGTTTGTGTGAACACAAATATTGGTTTAGATCATATGGATTATTTAGGCGATAGCTATGAAAGTATTGCTAAGGCAAAAGCGGGTATTATTAAAGATCATGTCGATTTTATTACCGGTGAACATAAACAAGAATGTGTGGATATTTTTAGAGATGAATGTGAAAAACATCAAAGCCATTTGATTCGTTTAGATCGTATTCATGATTTACAAGATGGTGAAAATGTAAAGTATACTTATAAAGATTATAATATTGTTTTAAATACGCCAGCGCTTTATCAAATAGAAAATAGTGCCTTAGCACTTGAAACATTACTTTATTTAAAAGAACATCATTTTATTGAATTAGATAATTCTTCAATCGTAGAAGGCTTGTTTGAAGCAAAATGGGCAGGACGTTTTGAAGTGATTAGTGAAAAGCCACTTATTATTTTAGATGGGGCACATAATCGTGAAGGCGTTGATGAACTTTATCGTTCAGCACGCAAACTTCATAATCTAAAAATCATTTTTTCAGCATTAAGAGATAAAGATACTGACTACATGATTGAAAGATTACTTGATTTGACGTATGATATAACTGTCTGTGAATTCAAACATCCTCGTAGTCAAAGTGCAAAATTATTAGCAGGGGATTATCCGGTGAAAATTGAACCGGACTTTAGAAAAGCTTTAGACGATATTTATTTACAAGAAGGAACATTTTTGATTACAGGATCGTTGTATTTTATTTCAGAAGTAAGGAAATACTTATTACAAAAGAATTCATAGCAATCAAGAAAGAAGGAGGAGTCTACTTTTAGTAGCAATTGTGTACGGTTTTATATCGGAATTAACGCCCGTGGACTAGCAAGAGGACGAAGCGGGAAAAGCATATGTACGGTTTTATATCGGAATTAACGCCCATGGACTAGAAAGAGGACGAAGTGGGAAAAACATATGTACGGTTATTTACCGGAATTAACGCCTGTGGACTAGAAAGAGGACGAAGCAGGAACGATTGGTTTTTAAGTAGCAATCAAACGATGATTCAAATTATATTAGGGGTTATTATTGTTTCGATTGGGATATTTGTTTTCTATAAATATCCAATGAAAAGTGATGTGCGACAAATGACATTGGGGGCTTTATTTGTCATTCTAGCCATTATTTTAAAAAGGTTAGCTGTGATGGTGCCTTTTCTTGGCTTTCCAAGTTTAAAAATTACATTAGAGGTGCTCCCTTTAATTGTAGCGGGGTTAACATTACAACCTGGTTATTGTTTTATAGTTGCTATCGCAACAGATTTTCTAGGTCTTGTCCTAGCAAATGCAGGAGGTTTTCCATTTTTAGGATTTACTTTAAATGCGGTATTACAAACAGAAATACCATGTTTATTAAAGAACTATTTAAGTGAAAAAAATGAAAAACTTTTAGAAAGAATTGTAAAAATAGTGATGCTTGTTATATCCTTATTAGGTTGCCTTTATGTTTTTAAAATCAATGAAGTCAACATTTCAGGATCAATGTATCAAGTCACATTACCAATTAAATTTACAATCTTTGTCATCATTGCTGCAATGCTTATTATTCTTTTTATTTTTATACGATATTATAAAAATAAACTTAGACAAGAAGATTTACGCTTATTTCATTTAAGCATCTTATCTGTTGTTGCAATTGAACTTACTGTAACCATGTTTTTAACACCTTATTGGTTACAATCGATGTATGGAATACCATTCTTTGCATCACAATTTGTAAGAATTTTAAAATCATGTGTGATGATCCCAGTGGGTATTATCATTGTATATACAATGAATCGAATGATTCAAAAAGTTATTAAGTAAAGTTTTGGATATTGTCCAAAGCTTTTTTCTTGACTTTTTTTCTTTATAGGAATATTGTTAGTTTGCTAATAGTTAGGATACTAACATAGGAGGGCTTATGAAGACACCATTTTATTTGATGTTGTTTAAAACACAACATGCTCAATCAAGGAAGAATAGAGAAACCATGGATGACTATCATCTATCACCAGGACAACCGAAAGTCTTGCGATATATAAATGCACATCAAGACTGTAAATTAAAAGATATTGCCAGTGAATGTGATATTGAAAGTGCGACGGTAAGTAAGATGATTGATAATCTTGAAAAGAAGGAAATGTTGACAAGAAAAATCAATCCTAAAAATAAAAGAGCTTATCAGTTAAATATTACAGAATATGGTAAGGAATCTTTAAATAAATGGAATAAGCATTGTATGGAGATAGAAAATATTTCATTAAAAGGATTTAGTGATGAAGAAAAGAAACAATTTGAAGATTATTTAAATAGAATGTATAAAAATCTAACAAATAAAGAATTGTAGTAGGGGGAGTTATGATGATTAAACGTTTAATACCATTTGCGAAAAAATATAAAAAAGCGTTTATTCTAGCGTTTTTATGTGTTGTAGGAGAAACCGTCTTTGAACTGATTATTCCAGTTTTAATGGCGAATATTATTGATGTAGGTGTTGCTCAAAAGGATCAACACTATATCATTATGCAAGGTGTTTTAATGGCAGTATGTGCTTTAATTGCCTTAGTCCTTGGTATCCTTTATTCACGTTATGCAGCTGTTGCGGGACAAGGAGTTGGTTTTGAAATAAGAAAGACAGAATTTGAAAAAGTTCAAAACTTTTCTTTTTCTAATACTGATCATTTTTCAACCTCATCTTTGATTACGCGACTTACCAGTGATGTAACCATTATTCAAAATGCGATTTGTAATGGCTTTAGACCACTTGTAAGAGCACCGTTTATGTTTTCAATGGCTTTGTTTTTATCAATTAAAATGAATGCGAAATTAGCTTTGATTTTTATAGTCGTTGCACCTATTTTAGGAATTGGTTTATTTTTAATTGTCAAAACAGTAGGACCATTATTCCGTTTTATGCAAAGTAATGTGGACGAAGTCAACACTGTTGTACAAGAAAACTTAATTGCGATTCGTACAGTTAAAGCTTATGTCAAAGGTGATTATGAAAACATTAAGTTTGAAAAAATCAATGAAGAATTAAGAAATCATAGTGAAAAAGCTTTTCGTTATTCAGTATGCAATATGCCATTATTTCAATACATGATGTATACTACAATCGTTTGCATTCTTTTCTTTGGAAGTCAAATGATTTTTGCGGGTGAAATGAAAGTTGGACAACTTACAGGATTTTTAAGTTATGTCTTACAAATTCTCAATGCATTAATGATGATTTCAAATGTTTTCTTAATGTTGACACGTTCACTTGCCAGCTGTAAACGTATTGTAGATGTTTTAGATGAAGTAAACAATCTACATGATCCAATGAATCCAATTACAGAAATGAAGCAAGGTGAAATTGAATTTAAAAATGTATCTTTTAAATATAAAGATACTGCCAAAGAAAATGTTTTAAGTAACATTAACTTACATATTGAACCAGGTTCTACAGTAGGTATCTTAGGTGGAACAGGTTCCGCTAAAACAAGTTTAGTTCAATTGATTGATCGTCTTTATGATGTTAGTGAAGGAGAAATATTGATTGATGGACATAATGTTAAAGATTATTCTTTAGAATATTTAAGAAATCAAGTAGGAATGGTTTTACAAAAAAATACTTTATTTTCTGGAACTGTAAAAGAAAATCTTTTATGGGGAAATAAAGAAGCGACTGATGAAGAAATTAAATGGGCTTGTAAACAAGCCTGTGTCGATGAATTTATTGAAAACTTCCCAGAAGGATATAATACTTATTTAAAACAAGGCGGTGTCAATGTCTCTGGGGGACAAAAACAACGTTTATGTATTGCCCGTGCTTTATTGAAACATCCAAAAATTCTTATTTTAGATGATTCCACAAGTGCTGTAGATACAGCGACGGAAGCAAGTATTAAAGAAGCACTTGCTTCTTTAAAAGGAACAACAAAAATTATTATTGCGCAACGTATTTCTTCACTTCAACATGCCAATCAAATTATCATTTTAGATAATGGGCATATTCATGCCATTGGAAATCATGATGAATTATTAAAGAATGATGAAATTTATCAAGAAATCTATGATTCTCAATTGAAAGGAGTTGATTTATAATGGCAAGACAACTTACTAATGCGAAACCAAAAAATATGAAAAAAACACTTTCATCTTTTAAAAAATATATTGGTAATCATAAATATTCTTTTGTAGGAATAGGTTTTCTTGTTATTCTTTCAACTTCCATTAGTTTATGGGGTACTTATCAAATTAAAACCGTCGTCAATCGATATGTTTTAAAAAATGATTATCATGGATTAGTTACTTTTATTATTTTTATGGCCGTTGTTTATTTTATAGGAGCTACGGCTACAGCAATCTATAAACAATTAATGGTGCATACAGCCCAAAGTATTGTCCAAGAATTAAGAAATGATTTATTTGCGAAAATGCAAAAACTTCCTATTTCTTATTTTGATGGACATCCTCATGGAGAAATCATGAGTCGTTTTACGAACGATTTAGATACGATTCAAGATGCTTTAAATAACTGTTTTGATACTTTAATTCAAAGCTTTATTATGATTGTAGGAACACTTATTTTGATCTTTGTTTTAAGTTGGAAATTATCATTGATTGTATTTGCTTGTATGATCTTAATGTATTTTTTAATTAAATATTTAAGTCAAAGAAGTAAAAAATATTTTAAAGCCCAACAAAATGCTATGGGATCACTCAATGGTTTTATTGAAGAAATGGTCGATGGTATCAAAGTTGTTAAAGTGTTCAACCATGAAAAAGAAAACTCTATAGAATTTGATCAAAGAAACCAAGAACTCTATGATTCTGCCGTAGAAGCATTAACTTATTCAGGAAGAACAATACCAACTGTTGTTTCTATTTCTTATTTCAATTATGCTCTTGTAGCAAGTATTGGTGGATTATTCGCAATCAATGGAATTATGGATTTAGGAAGTTTATCTTCTTATCTTGTCTTTGTAAGACAAACAGCCATGCCAATCAACCAATTTACTCAACAATTAAACTTTATTCTTGCGGCCATGGCTGGTGCTGAAAGAATCTTTGATTTAATGAATGAAAGTGAAGAAGTTGATGAAGGAAAAGTAACCTTAACCCAAGTAGAAATCTTAGAAGATGGTTCAATGCAAGAAAGTGACCATTACACCGGACATTGGGCTTGGCGTCATCCAAGAAATAAGGGAATAGAACTTGTTGAATTAAAAGGAGATGTGCGTTTCCATGATGTTGTATTTGGTTATAATGAAAATCATCCAATCTTAAATGATATCAACCTATTCGCAAAACCAGGACAAAAAATAGCTTTTGTTGGAAGTACGGGTGCAGGGAAAACAACGATCATTAACTTAATTAATCGTTTCTATGATATTACCAAAGGTTCTATTACCTATGATGGTATTGATGTTAAACTTATTAAAAAAGATGATTTAAGAAAATCAATCTCTATTGTTTTACAAGATACTCACTTATTTACGGGAACGATTGCGGATAACATCCGCTATGGAAAACTTGACGCAACGGATGAAGAAGTTATTGAAGCCGCCAAACTTGCTAATGCGGATGGTTTTATTAGAAGATTACCAAATGGTTATCAAACCATGTTATCAAGTGATGGAACAAATCTTTCTCAAGGACAAAGACAACTCTTGGCGATTGCTAGAGCAGCCATCTGTAACCCACCTGTTCTTATTTTAGATGAAGCAACAAGTTCCATTGATACACGTACAGAAAAACTTATTGAAAAAGGAATGGATCGCTTGATGGAAAATCGTACGGTCTTTGTCATTGCCCATCGGTTATCAACGGTTAGAAACTCAAATGCTATCATGGTTTTAGACCATGGACAAATTATCGAACGTGGTAGTCATGATGAATTACTTGAAAAGAAAGGACGTTACTACCAACTCTATACTGGACAATTTGAATTAGATTAGTAAAAAATGAAGTCTTTCAAAAAATGAAAAGACTTCATTTTTACTTAAGAGATTCTATATAATGGAGGTCAGTTAGGGAGAGGTATTATGAGTAAGTTAAGAGATCATTATTTATTTCATGCAGGTATTTCATGCTTTTTTTATTTAGGGTATGGTGCTTTTACAGTTGTTTTATCGATGTATTGTCAAGATATTGGAATGTCAGCTTCACAGATTGCCTACATTGTTTCTTTTGCACCATTGTTATCAATTGTGACGCAACCATTTTTTGGCTTTTTGGCGGATAAATGGCATTCACCCAAGAAAGTATCCATTTTATTATCTTTTGCGAATATGCTTTGTATGTTTATTTTCGCTATTAGTCGTAATTTTTGGATTTTACTTTTATCTTCAGGATTAGCTGTTTCTTTTATGAATGCAGTCACTCCTTTGACAGATCGTATAGGTGTTTCTTCGCCTTATCAATTTGGTAAGATTCGTTTATGGGGTTCTGTCGGATATGCTATCATGGCCCAAGTGAGTGGCCTTTTATATCAATATATCTCACCATTTGCGAACTTTATGGCGGGTATTTTAGGAACCTTTATTACAATTATTTGTATTTATATGGTTTCTGATCCAAAGCTTTCAGAAACACCAGAAAACAAAGAAAATAAATTATCAACCGTTGTTGTTATGAAAGAACTTGTCCATAATATTCCTTTTATGCTTTTCCTTATTATTTCATTTTTCTTTTGGGGAGCTTGTTCAACAAACTTTAACTATTTATCAATTTTTATTAAATCTCAAGGAGGAACAGCATCTCAGGTAGGAACGTATCAACTTTTTGCAACATTATTTGAAATACCAATGATTCTTGCAACAGATTATATTATTAAAAAGATTCCTTATCGTTATATCATGATGTTTGCAGTCATCATGTCAATGATCAACTTTGCTTGGTATGCAACGCTACCATCTGTGAATATGATTATTTATGTTTTTATATTTAAAGGTTTTTCTACTGTACTCTTTACTATGATTACGGTAAGATTAGTTATGGTTTTAGTAAAAGAAGAATATGTCTCTACAGCATATGGAATTCAAGCAATGCTTGGAAAAGGAGTAGGAGCGATGCTTTTCCAATTAATTGGTGGAAGAATTATTGATGCTTATTCAATGAGTGCTTTCTATCTTTTCTTATTTGCAGGAATTACGATTGCCTTTGCAGTGACACTTTTCTTTAGAATGCCAAAGAAAGTGAGAGAGTAGTATGTTAGAATTAAATGCAGTTATTTTTGACATGGATGGTTTAATGATTGATACGGAACCCGTAGGGAATATGCTTGTTAAAACATCTCATGAAAAATTTGGATATAAGATTACAGATGATATGTTTGTTCATTTAATTGGAAGTAATGAAAAAACTTCTAAAGAATATTATTATAGTGTTTTTGGTGAAGATTATCCTTATCAAAAGATCAAGGATTATCGTGAACAATTAAGAAATGAATATTTCAAGACACATCCTATTGAAGTAAAAAAAGGACTTTATGATTTATTAGAATATTTAAAAAAGAATCATATTAAAATGGCTGTTGCCTCTTCAACACGTTATGAACGTGTCTTATCCAATTTAAAAAGTATCAAAGTTGATCAATACTTTGATGCGATTATTGGTGGCGACCAAATTCAACATGGAAAACCAGCCCCAGATATCTTTTTAAAAGCCGTTGAATTATTAGGAGTCAATAAAGAAGATGCCCTTGTTTTAGAAGATAGTAAAAATGGAATCTTAGCGGCACATGCAGGAAATATTCCTGTTATTTGTATACCAGATTTGATCCATCATTCTAAAGATGTTCTTGATTTAACGATAGGATGTTATGATTCTCTTGATCAATTAATAGATGTTATCGTCAAAAAAGATGACAAAGCATAATATAGAACCTGTTTATGATAAAGATTCTAGAATACTTATTCTAGGGTCTTTTCCATCTGTTAAATCAAGAGAAGCTAAGTTTTTTTATCATCATCCCCAAAATCGTTTTTGGAAAGTTCTTTCTGCTTTATTTCAAGAAGAAGTTCCACAAACCATTGAACAAAAGAAAGAACTGCTTATAAAACATCATCTTGCCTTATGGGATGTTATTGAAAGCTGTGAAATTAGAGGTTCAAGTGATGCCAGTATTACCAATGTTAAAGTCAATGATTTAGATCGTATTGTAAAACATTGTCCTATTGAAATGATTATTACGAATGGAAAAGCAGCACAGCGTTATTATCATCGTTATTTTCATTATGATGTACCTGTTTATTCACTTCCTTCAACTTCACCTGCAAATGCAACTTATCGTCTTGAACAACTTATTGAAAAATGGAAGGTGATTTTATGGAAAGAGATTTAACCAGGGGATCGATTGGAAAATCTATTTTGTTATTTTCCATTCCCATGATTTTAGGAAATCTACTCCAACAATTTTATAACGTTGTTGATACTTATATTGTTGGAAAATATATTGGGAGTGAGGCTTTAGCCGCTGTTGGTTCAAGTTATACCCTTATGACTTTTTTAACTTCTATTTTAATAGGGTTATGTATGGGAAGTGGTATTTTATTTTCAATGTATTTTGGGGCTAAGAAATATGAGAAAATGAAAATTTCTTTTTTTGTTTCTTTTGTTTCTATTGGAATACTATCTATTGTATTAGAAGTTGTATGCTTTATTTTATTAAAATACATACTTATTTGGTTACAAATTCCTAAAGGTATTTATCATCAAACGTATCAATATCTTCAAATTATCTTTATCGGTATTTTCTTTACCTTTATCTATAATTATTTTGCTTCTATGTTAAGAGCACTAGGAAACTCAAAAGTACCACTATTCTTTTTAGGAATAGCCGCTCTTGTCAATGTAGCCTTAGATATTGTTTTCGTCCTTTATTTCCATTTAGGTGTCTCTGGAGCTGCTTTTGCGACAATTATTTCCCAAGCAATAAGTGCTTTAGGACTAGCTTTTTATGTTTTATTCTTTAAAAAAGACATTTTACCAGAAAGAAAACATTATCTTTTTGATCAACAAATCTTTAAAAAACTCAAAGATTATTCTTTAATGACATGCTTACAACAAGGTATTATGAATTTTGGTATTTTAATGATCCAAGGCTTAGTTAATAGCTTTGGCATTGCGGTTATGTCTGCCTTTAGTGCTGCTGTTAAAATCGATAGTTTTGCTTATATGCCGGTTCAAGACTTTGGAAATGCCTTTTCTACTTTTGTGGCACAAAATAAAGGGGCTAAACAAGAAAAAAGAATTCAACAAGGTTTAAAAGTGGCTTCAATCATGGCTTTGATTTTTTGTATCTTTATTTCTTTAGGTGTTTGTCTTTATAGTAAAGAATTGATGATGCTATTTATCTCTAAAAAACAAATGAATATTATTCAAATAGGGATGACCTATTTAAAAACAGAAGGGTCATTTTATATAGGCATTGGTTGTTTATTCTTGCTTTATGGTTACTATCGTGGCGTAGGAAAGATGAAAATGTCTTTAATTCTTACGATTGTATCGCTTGGAACACGTGTTGTTTTAGCATACCTACTTGCTCCACTTTTTGGTGTAGAAATGATTTGGTGGGCCATTGTTATCGGATGGTTATTAGCGGATAGTTTAGGTATTATTTATGGTGTTAAAAAGGAAAAATGGTTAAAGGGGTGAGTTTATGGAATCAATGATTGAATTTATTCATGAAAGAATTGGAAAAAAACAGTATGATCAAGGAATTGATTTTACTATGGGAAATGGACATGATACTTTATTTTTAAGTGAACATTGTAAAAAGGTTTACAGTTATGATATCCAAGCACTGGCTTTGAATAATACAAAAGAACTGATAAAAGATAAAAATAATGTGACTTTATTTTTAAAAAGTCATGAATGTTTTGATGAAGATATCGATAGTTTTGATGTGGGTGTTTTTAATCTTGGTTATTTACCAGGTGGAAATCATGAATATGTCACCCATTATCAAACAACTTTGAAAACCATCGAAAAAGCACTTAATTTATTAAATCCAAAAGGTTGTCTTTATATTGCAATCTATATAGGACATGATAAAGGAGAAGAAAGTGTGCATTTAGAGGAATATTTCCATGCTTTAGATCATAAACTATATAATGTAGCAAAGTTTGAAATGATGAATAAAAAGAATGCACCTTATGTTGTGATTGTTGAAAAAAGGTAAGTAAAATCAGGGAAAACGTGCTATAATAAAAGTAAGTAAAGGGGAGATTATTATGGCAAAAAAAGTGAATATTGAAATTACAAATCCGGTTGGACTTTATGCTTCTCCAGCAACTGAATTAGTTGATGCTCTTAAACTTTATAAGAGCCATGTCACATTAAATTATGGTGATAAATCAGTAAATATGAAGTCTTTAATGGGTGTTTTGTCTTTAGGAATTCCTCACAAAGCACAAATTGAAATTGTTGTTGATGGTGAAGATGAAGAAGCAGTAGTAGAAATTCTTACTGAAAAAATGAAATCACTAGAAATAGGAACAATTCAATAATAAAAATACGCTACTTAGGTAGCGCATTTTTATTATACATTATTTTATTTTTTCAATATCCATATTTTTAGGAAGTACAAGACTTAAAATAATCGAAACGACAAAAACAACAGCTACACAGTTTCCTGCAAAAACATCTTGAATTATTTGTGGGAAGATGTGCCAAATATCTGCTTCTGTCCCTGAAGTAAAACCAATACCTACCGCTAAAGATAAAGCAACAATTGTGACATTACGTTGATTAAATCCTGCTTTAGAGATCATTTCAATCCCACTTGTAAGAATCGTTCCAAACATCATTATAGTGCATCCTCCTAAAACAGATTCAGGTAAGGATGCAAAGAAGTTTCCAATTGGTGGTAATAACCCCGCTAAAATCATACAAATAGCACCAATGGCAATCGTAAAACGATTGACAACTTTTGTCATATTGATCAGTCCAACGTTTTGACTAAAAGAAGTAATTGGTGGACAACCAAAAAGTGATGAAATCGAACTACAGAAACCATCACAAGCAAGTGATCCAGAGATTTCTTTTTCTGTCACTTCTCTATTTAAACCAGAGTTAACAAGGGCAGAAGTATCTCCAATGGTTTCAGCTGCTGAAACTAAAAAAATAACGGTTACAGCAATAATGGCGCCTAGATCAAATTTCATTTTAAAAGGTAATAAATGTGGTAACGCAATAAATCCTTGACTAAAGATGATAGATAGATCAACTTTGCCCATAAAGATTGCAAGAACATAGCCTACCGCTAAACCAAATAAGACCGAAAGTTGTTTCCAATAAGATTTCGCAAAAATATTAAAAAGTAAACATGCTGCCAAAGTAACAGTACCTAATAAAAGATTTTCAGCTGAACCAAAGCTTTCGCTATAACCACCACCAAAAGAACGTGTTCCTACTGAAAATAGTGAAAATCCAATCGAGGTTACGACGGAAGCAGCGACAATTGGTGTAATGATTTTTTTCCAATAACGGGCTAATAAACCTAAGCAGCCTTCAATAAGACCACCAGTTAAACTGCTCCCATGGCGCTGGCGTAACCATAAGTAGCACCGACATAACTTAAAATAGCCACAAAGGTAAAACTGACCCCCATGACAATTGGTAAACGTGAACCAATCTTCCAAATTGGATAAAGTTGAATAAGTGTTGCAATTCCTGCAATAAACATCGCATTTTGTAATAAAAAGGCGATTTCTGCTTGTTTAAGACCTGAAGCTAAACCAATTAATGTAATTGGTGAAAGATTAGCCACAAACATGGCTAGAATATGTTGCAAGCCAAAAGGAATGGCTTTTAATACTGGAACTTTACCGTCTAATTTGTAAAGATTTTCCATACTTGAATTGTTTTCTTTCATAATTTCCCCCTTATAATTAAAAACAAAGGAATTTTAACATGATTTTAATAAAAAATAAGTTTTTATTAAAAAATAAACTATTTTTATAGAAATTTGAAGGAGAGAAGAAAGTATGCTATAGTGTAAAAGTAAAAAAAGAAGGAAAGGGAACATAATTATGGAAAACTTTATTAAGTTAATGGCAGCATTTGGTATTGGTTTTGTTATTGTACTTCTTGTTATGCCAAAAGTAATCCCATTTCTACATAAAATGAAATTTGGACAAGTAGAAAGAGAAGAAGGATTAGAGTCACATAAGAAAAAAGGTGGAACACCAACAATGGGAGGTGTTGTCTTTGTATTAGCAGCGGTGATTGCAGCATTTGTGGTCAATTATAAAAATATCGCCAATCCAAATTTAATCTTAATTACGATTGTACTTGTGGGATATAGTTTGATTGGTTTTGTGGATGATGCTTTAATCATCTTAAAACATCAAAATGAAGGATTAAAAGCTTGGCAAAAATTCTTAATGCAAGCAATTCTTGCCGTAGGATGTTATTTATATTTAGAAAACTTTGTACCAGGATTTACGACAGAAGTTACAATTCCTGTGGTAAAAGTAAATATTGATTTTGGTTGGTTCTATGCCATCCTTGTCTTTATCATGTTTACTGGAGAAAGTAATGGAGTTAACTTATCAGATGGGTTAGATGGACTTGCAACAGGGCTTTCAATGGTTGCTATTGCGCCATTTATCATCTATGCTATCATGTTAAAAGATTATACAACAGCAAGTTATGCCACTGCGATGGTTGGAGCACTTTTAGGATTTATGTATTTCAACTATCATCCAGCACGTATTTTTATGGGTGATGTTGGTTCTTTAGGATTAGGTGGTTTCCTTGCGATTCTTGCTATTCTTACAAAACAAGAACTTTTATTAATTATCGTTGGTGGTGTTTTCTTAATGGAAACATTATCAGTTATTATTCAAGTTGTTTCATTTAAAACACGAGGAAAACGTGTCTTTAAAATGGCACCAATTCATCACCATTTTGAAATGTTAGGTTGGTCTGAACAACAAGTAACAATTTCATTTTGGTTTATTGGCTTTATTTGTGGAATTGTTGCTATTGTGTTAGGAGTTATGTAATATGTTAACAGGGAAAAGAGTACTCGTTATTGGTCTTGCACGTAGTGGTAAGGCAGCAGTGAAATTATTACAAAAATTAAACGCTACAATTACAATTAATGAAGGAAAACCTCTTGAACAAATTGATGGGTATCAAGAGTATTTAGATGCAGGTATTGAAATTGTTGCCGGGGGACATCCTGATGATCTTTTTGAAAGAGATTTTGATTTTGTTGTTAAAAATCCAGGAATTAATTATCATAAACCATTTATCTTAAGATTAAAAGAAAGAAAAATTCCTGTTTATACAGAAATTGAACTTGCTTACCAAGTGGCTAAAAAACAACATTATATTGCAGTTACTGGAACAAATGGAAAAACAACAACAGTAACTTTGATTTATGAAATCTTAAAAGCACAATATAAAAATGTTCATTTTGCAGGAAATATTGGAAAACCTTTATGTGATGTTGTTTTAGAAAATAATTTATTAGAAGAAGAAAATCATTATATTGTCATTGAAATGTCAAACTTCCAATTACTTGATATTGAAAAATTCAAACCAGAAATCTCAACAGTAATCAATTTAACACCAGATCATTTAGATTATATGGCTTCATTAGATGAATACTATGCTTCAAAAATGCGCATTTATGAAAATTGTCAAGAAGATGATTATTTTGTAAGTAATATGGATGATGAAACATTACAAGAATACTTACAAAGATTTCCTGTTTCATGTCAATGTTTAACACAATCTTTAACAAAGGAAACAGATTGTCGTATTATTGATGATGCGATTTATTTTAGAGGAGAACATATTATTGATTTAGCGGATATTAAAATCGTTGGAGATCACAATGTTCAAAATATTATGATTGCTTCAGCTATTTGTATGCTTGCTAAAGTAGAAGCACCTGTAATTCGTAATGTGGTTTCAAACTTTAAAGGAGTTGAACACCGTATTGAATTTGTAAGAGAATATAAGGGTGTGAAAGTTTATAATGATTCAAAAGCAACAAATACCGATGCAAGTATTATTGCTTTAAAAGCTTTTAAACAATCAGTTATTTTATTAATGGGTGGCTTTGATAAAGGTTTAGACTTAAAAGAAATGTCTACGTATAATTCGCATATTAAAAAACTTGTGACTTTTGGGGCAGCAGGTCAACGTTTTAAAGAAGATATGCATCATGAAGATTCTTATTATGAAGATACTTTAAAAGATGCTGTCAATAAAGCGTTTGAAATTAGTGAACCAGGTGATATTATTTTACTTTCACCTTCAACAAGTTCCTTTGATGAATTTAAAGGTTATGAAGAAAGAGGAAGAATCTTCAAACAATATGTTAATGAAAAATAAAAAGAGATTGTAAAGTTGATTTCACGTCAACTCTATAATCTTTTTTAATTAATAATTTTTAAAACATCTTCTTCACTTGTTACATTAAATATATTTAATGTAAGTTCATTTAATTTTTCTAGCGATGTATTTGTAAGTTGGTTTTCTAAAGAACTTGATAAGATTCCTAGTTTTACTTTAAGTTGTTCTTTTAAAGTATTTTGTTTTTCTTCTCGTTTTCCTTTCTCCATTCCTTGATTTTCAAATTTTTGAAATAATCTATCCATTGCTTCACACATATTAATTTCATCTCCTTCTGGTAAGTCTTCTCTCCTAATGTTTGTATGCGTAAATGTTGTTGCCATCATAATGTTTCCAGTTTCAACAATATTTTTTGAGACAAATATTCTATTATCATTTTAGATTTTCTTTTTTTCTTCTTCAATGGACGTTTAGTCCAAAGAATATTTTTGTATATAAAAACATCAACTCTACTTTTAATAAAATAGAATTGATGTCTTTTATTTTATTTCTTCAATAATCTTTCTACTAAATCATCATTAACAATTTCATAACCATCAAAATGATAATCATAAATGCCTTGACCTTGTGTCATTGAACGTAAATCAATCGCAAATTCAAGAATTTCAACTTGTGGAATGCGACAAACTAGTTTCATAAGACCATCATCTAAACTATCTGTTTCTAGAACTTTACCACGTTTTTTATTGACATAAGACATGAGATCTCCTAAATATTCTTCATCAATATAAATATTTAAAATCACATAAGGTTCTAGTAAACATGGTTCAAGATGTTTCATAGCATCTTTAAAACACATCATTGTTGCTGTTTTAAAAGCTTGTTCGCTTGAATCAACACTATGATAAGAACCATCAAGAAGTGTGGCTTGAATTCCTAAAACAGGATAATGTCCAATAACGCCTTCTTTAACACTTTCAATCAAACCTTTTTCTACAGCAGGAAAGTAAGCTTTAGGAACAGCACCACCAAAAACTTTTTCTTTAAATGTATAAGATTGATTATAATCTTTAGTTGGTTCAAAAAGAATTTCTACTTCACCATATTGACCATGACCACCAGATTGTTTTTTGAATTTTGTACGTTGTGTATAACTTTTACGAATACTTTCACGATAAGAAACTTTCATATCTTCAAGTTTTACATCAATTTTAAATTTAGATTTTAATTTAGAAACAACACTTTCTAGGTGAATGTCGCCAATACCATATAGACATTGTTGTTTTGTTTCATGATTGCTTTCAAATTTTAAAGTTGGATCTTCTTCAAGTAAACGGGCAATTCCACTTGCAATCTTTTCTTCATTCGCTTTACCAATAGGTTTTACGGCTTTACCATAATATGGTTTTGAAAAATGAATTGGTTGATATCTCATACGATAATCGAGAGTACATAATGTATCATTTGTAAGCGAATGAGAAAGCTTTGTCATACATCCAATATCACCAGCATAAAGTTCATCGACTTCAATAAGTTCTTTACCACGTTTTATGTAAAGTTTATTTACTTTTTCTACTTCATTTTTATCTACATTTAATAAGGACATTCCTGTTTGAATATGACCTGTGCATACTTTAAATAAAGATTCTCTTCCCACAAAAGGATCCACAATTGTTTTAAAGATAAAAAGTGAAGGTGGAAGACTTTCGTTGAAACCTATGATATCTTCTTCATGTGTATCAATATTTTCGACAATAATAGAATTACATGTATCACCAGCTGCAGGGAAGAATGCAACCATAGAATTAAGTAAGATTTGAATCCCTATTTGACTTGTTCCACATAAAACAGGAATCAAGGTTTGATTCATAACTCCTTGTCTTAAAGCCCAAGAAATTTCTTCTTTTGTAAAAGGTTCTTCATTTAAATATTTTTCTAATAAATCATCATTGGTATTAGCGACAGCTTCATCGATCATTTCTTTAACAGGCATGACTTCTTCCATCATTTCTTCAGGAATAGGGAAAGGTTCTGTATGTTCTCCTTTAAAAATACGTCCTTCCATTTTTGCGACGTTCACATAACCAATCATTTTTTGATGATCCATGATTGGAACTTGAATAGGGGCAATTCCTTTACCATAAGCTTTCTTTAATTGATTTAATTTTTCTTTATAGTCAGCATCGGGATTATCTAAACCGTTAATATAAATGATTTTTGCTTTATCTTTTGCTTTAAACATGGCTTGTTTTGTTCCAATACTGATATTTTTATAAGAAGGAACAACAATTACGGCAGATTCAGCAACATGTAAAGCTGCTTCTACTTCACCAACGTAATCAAAATTACCGGGTGTATCTAAAAGATTGATTTTACAAGAGTCCCATTCAAGTGGAATTACGGATAAATTGATAGATGTTTGACGTCTAATTTCATCTTCATCATAATCAGAAAGTGTTGTTCCACTTTGAATATTACCAAGTTGTGAAGTAATGCCAGCACGTTTTGCCATCGCTTCAATAACACTTGTTTTACCAGAAGCTAAATGACCTAAAACAGCGACATTACCAATATTATTTGAGTGATATAATTTCATAAACATTCCCCTTTCTTATATTACTTAATCTTATTATACAATGATTGCCTTACATAAGAAAGCGGTTACATTAAAAAAGAAGAACTTATAAATTATTTAAAAGTTCTTCTATATCTTCTTTACTTGCTAGAATTTGTCCTTGAATCATATCTTTCTTACCGCCGCCTTTGACCTCAAAGCGTTCTTTAAGTTTTTCTAAAAGCAAACGGGCATCATCATGACTTGTTATATAAAAGCGGTAATTGTTTTCTTTTCCTACAAAAACAGCACTAAAACGATGAGATAAATCAAGTAATTGATTACAGTAATAAAGTTGTAAAGAACGATCCAATTCTTCTGTAAATACAAGATGAAAATCTTGTTTAGAAAGTGATTGAATTTGTAAATCAATACTTTGTTTCTTTAATTTTGAAATTTCTTGTTTTAAATCATTATTTTCATTTATTAAACGATCAATACCCTCAGTTAAATCATCAGGTGGTAAAGATAGTTTTTGAGAAATTTGCATCGCTTGAAGGTGTTTTTGATGATAGTCTTGATAAGCACGAGAGCCACATACAAACCAAATACGAACCCCTTGTTTATGTTTAACAGCTTTTAAAATCTTAATCAAGCCAATTTCACTTGTAGAGCGTACATGAGGGGCACAGCAGGCACAACAATCAACGCCTTCAATTTCAACAAGACGTAAAGCTTCATTGATTTCTTTTTTACTACGATAATCATAAAGATTAGCATCTTCTGGATAGAAACAATGAATAGGGTGGTTTTCTAAAATAACTTCATTGGCTTTTTTTTCAAGTTCTTCAAGCTGTTTTGCATTTAAAAATCCATTATAATCTGTGGTAATTTCATTTTGACTTAAATGAAATCCACTATTATCAAAACCAAACATTTCTTTAACAAGTCCTGATAAAACATGTTCACCACTATGATTTTGCATATTATTATAACGATGTTTAAAATCTATTTTACCAGTTACTTTTCCTTTTAAAGGATCATTTACATAATGATGTATTTCTTGATCAATAATTTGTACATCATGAACTCTTACATCATTAAGAGTCCCTTGATCACATGTTTGTCCACCTTCTTCAGGAAAGAATAAAGTTTGATCTAAGATAACATCATAATCTTTTTCTCTTTTTATACAAGAGAGCACATTTGCCTCAAAGCTTGTTTGATAAGCATCTAAATCATAAAGTTTAATTGTCATAATATCACATCCATTTCTTTGATATCATAGCATAACTAAATAGATTTGATAATATTATACATAATTCCTATTTCAATCAAGGTAACAAGTAAAGAAGTTCCACCGTAAGACATTAAAGGAAGTGTGACCCCTGTTACAGGAAACAGACCTACAACAACGCCTAAGTTGATCATCGTTTGAATACCAATCATAGAGGTAATGCCAATAATCAAAAAGCTTCCAAAAAGATCATCGCACTCTTTTGAAAAATTGAAACACGTAATAAACAAATAGGCATATAAAAGTATGAATAATACCCCTCCTATAAAACCAAATTCTTCTAAGTAAATTGCGAAAATAAAATCAGTTTGTGGTTCTGGTAAATAAAAATGTTTTTGAATACTTTTGTCAAAACCAACTCCTAAAATTCCTCCTGGACCAATAGCATAAAGAGATTGAATCATTTGAAAACCAGATCCTAAAGGATCTTGAAAGGGATCTAAAAAGGCAATGATTCTTTTTAAACGATAAGGAGCAGAAAGAATCATTAAAACAATCGCAATGACGCCTGCACTTCCTAAAAAGACAACATAACGAAAAGGAAAGGGGGTCAAAATAATCATCACGAGTATACTACAGCACATGACAAAACCACTACCAAAGTCAGGCTGCAACATAATCAGTAAAAAGCCAAGTCCCATGACAATAAGAGGTTTTAAACAATAACGGAGTTTTTTCATTTGATGATAATGATGACTAATATAATCACTTACATAAATAATCAAGGCAATCTTAAAAATTTCTGAGGGTTGCAAGGCAAAAAGTCCTAAATTAAACCAACTTCTTGAACCACCACGGACAATACCAACTCCAGGAATTAAAACAAGGATCAACAGTAAAAAAGAACCGATTAAAATAAGATGGCTGTATTTTTGATAAAGGTGATAATCTATTTTAGAAAAGAAAAAAAGAAGAATAAGACCAAAGATCATAAAAAGACCTTGTCTTTTTAAATAATAGAGCGCATCATTTTCTTTATACTGTGCCCAAATATGGGAAGAACTATAAACCATTGTTAAGCCAATCACTAAAATAATAAGCATAATTAGAATTATTTTCTTCTTTTTCATTTTTACCACCGTTTTATTATATGTAAACAAAATAAAAATATTTTATAAAAAGCTTTATTTTGATATATAACAAAAGCGAAAGGAATGTGATGATGATGAAATTACTCTTAGTAGAAGATGCTACGATTTATTTGATTTTATTACAAAAATTATTAGAAAATGATTTTCAAATCACATTATCAAAAAATATTGCGGATGCGAAAAAAATAATAGACGATCAAGATTATCAATTTGATGTTATGCTTATAGATTTAATTACAGAAGGTGCTATGGACCTTATCCGTCAAATTAAAAAGAATAAACGATTAGCTCAAGTTCCAATTGTCGCTTTGACTGCAAGTGATAATCCTAAAGATTTAATTCAAGCTTTTGATTATGGAGTATATGATTGTATTCAAAAACCAATTTATGAAGAAGTTGTTTTAAGAAGAGTTAAAAATGCGGCTAATAATTATTTAAGATTAAAAGAAATTCATCAGTTAAGGGAGTCAATTTTAAACAATCAACAAATTGATGAATTGACCAAAATCTATAATTTAGATACGGCAAAATGGTTAATTAATGAAAAATTAGGTGAAAATAGAAATGGAACAAAGATACTTTTTCTATTTCATTTAAAAGGATTAAAAGAAACCTATTTTCAAGAAGGAAAAATGCGTGGAGATACGTTGGTTAAAGAAATTAGTGATTTTATTTCTATGAATTTTAGAAATATTGATATTTTAGGGCGTGTACAAAAAGATGAAATTATCTGCTTTGTTAATCATTTGATGTCAAAAGAGCTCGCTGATTTAAGGAAAGAAGAGATGCTTCGCTTATTTAGTCAAAAGAAACTCTCAGATATTTCTGAAAATATTGAATTAGAAATAGGCTTCTGTGAAACAAATCAAGAAGTTACTTATGAAACTATGTATCAAGAAGCAAAAAAGAGTATAAAAAATAGCCAAGTAAAGTGGACCCCGTGTCAAGGACAATAAATAAAAAAGTACTTAAAACTAAATAG